>JBHJND010000222.1:0-8406 GCA_048497655.1 Caballeronia novacaledonica | reverse complement strand
GAACTCGTTGACCCACGGGCTGCCGCGCAGCGAGTCGCCGCTGGAGTGCCCCGGCGTGTGCCAGGCATCCTTGGCCGCCAGCACGTAGCTGCGCAGGGCGTCGTAGAACGGCGTGCGCGCGCGCTCGGCGATCTGCGCGTTGAGGATCCGGTACATGCCGCGGAAATCGCGCTCCTCGCGGTAGAAGTACCCGTCGACCGCCTCGGCGAACAGCGCGTCGACGACCTGGTCCTCCTTCTCCTTCTCGATCAGGATGTACAGGTCCAGCTCGGGGCGCAGCGCCGTGATCTTCTGCACCAGCTTCAGCGCGCTGACCTGCAGGCTGCGCTGCGCCTGGCCGGCGCTGCCGTTGCGCGCCGCCGGCCGGCGCGCGCCTTCCTGCACGGCGTAGAGCTTGTCGTCGACGATGACGATCTGGATGTCGCCGTCTCGCTCGATCAGCTGCAGCCCTTCCTTGGCGGTGAGCGCGCCGATGAAGGTGATGCCGAACGGGTTGTCCAGCGCCCGCGCCGCCGCGTTCAGGCCCTTGAGGAACTCCTTCAGGATCAGCGGTTCGTCGTTGATCAGCAGAACCTTGGATGTGGGCTGGGTCATGGAAGGAAGTCCCGCAATGAGAGACGGCGCACCGCTTGCCGCCGGCACCCGGCGGCGAAAGACGCCGGCGGTGCCGGCAGGCGGGCGCGCCGCGGCGCTCGGCGATGCATAGCCGCGATAGAATCGCCGCCGCCGCACGAGCGAAGTAAACGCGGCCGGGCGGCCATCGGCTGATCGGCCTCTTGCGCGGTGCCGATCCTGCCGATACCGCTGCCCCGGTGGCCGACCCTCCCAGCAAGCCCCGCGAGTTCTTCATTCACGGGATCACCGCCGCCGGCCGGCCGTTTCGCCCGAGCGACTGGGCCGAGCGGCTGTGCGGCGTGATGTCCGGCTACCGGCCCGGCGCGGCTGCGGTAGGACGCGACGCGCACATCGGCTACTCGCCGTACGTGCGGCCGATGCTGGTCGGCGGCGTCAAGTGCGTGGTGGTCGACGAGCGGCTCAGGGATCTCGAGCCGATGGCGTTCGACTTCGTCATGAACTTCGCCCGCGACAACGAGCTGCCCGTCTACGAGGGCTGCTCGATGCCCGAGCGGGGCGGCTAGCGGCGCCCCGGAAAAGACAAGGCGCGGCCCGCTTTCGCAAAACCGCGCCTGGACAGGGTCCGGCACTGAGCCCACCGTGGGGCCTGGTGCGGGGTCCGCGGGGTCAGGCCATCGCCTTGATCGCCGCCGCCAGGCGGCTCTTGTTGCGCGCCGCGCTGTTCTTGTGAACGACGTTCTTGTCGGCGATCGAGTCGATGACCTTGGTCGCCGAGCGCAGGACCGCCTGGGCGGCCTGCGCGTCGCCGCCGGCGATCGCCTTGCGCACCGACTTGATCGCCGAGCGCACGCGCGAGCGCTGGGCCGATTTCAGCGCGTTGCGCGCATTCGACTGGCGAGCCCGCTTGCGGGCCTGTTTGCTGTTTGCCATCGTCCTGACCTGTCCGGTATGCGTTTGCCCGCCGCACGCGGCGCACGGATGCGCGGGCTTCCCGCCGCGGGCTCGTTGCGAAGCCATAAACTATAGCAAACCAACGCTTACCGGCCAAGTTCCCGGCTTGCCGGCGCACCGGCAGCCGTCTGCCGATCGGACCGCCTTGAACCTGCTGCGCGCCGCTGCCACCGTTTCCGGCCTGACGCTCGCCTCGCGCGTCACCGGGCTCGCCCGCGACCTGATCATCTCGCGGGTCTTCGGCGCCAGCGCCGAGACCGACGCCTTCTACGTCGCCTTCCGGCTGCCGAACCTGCTGCGCCGGCTGTTTGCCGAGGGAGCCTTACAGCAGGCGTTCGTGCCGATCCTCGCCGAGGTCCGCTCGCGCGAAGGCGACAGCCGCACCCGGATCCTGGTCGACCACGTGGCCACCGCGCTGTTCTGGGCCGTGCTGGCCGCCTCGATCCTCGGCGTGGCCGCCGCGCCGCTGCTGGTCTGGCTGCTCGCCTCCGGGCTGGCGCGCGATCCGGCGGCGTTCGACCTGGCCACCCTCATGACCCGCTGGATGTTCCCCTACATCCTCTTCATGTCGCTGGTGGCGCTGTCGGCCGGCGTGTTGAACACCTTCCGCCGCTTCGCCGTGCCGGCGGTCACCCCGGTGCTGCTGAATATCTCGTTCATCGCCTGTGCCGTCTGGCTGGCGCCGCACCTGTCGCGGCCGATCCTGGCGCTGGCCGTCGCGGTGGTTGTCGGCGGCGTGCTGCAGCTCGCCGTCCAGCTGCCGGCGCTGGCCGCCGTCGGCATGCTGCCGCGGCTCGGCAGCCTGAAGGACGCGCTGGGGGACCCGGCCGTGCGGCGGATCCTGAAGCTGATGCTGCCGGCGCTGTTCGCAGTGTCGGTGGCCCAGCTGTCGATCGTCGTCAACACCAACATCGCCTCGCACCTGGCGTTCGGCAGCGTGACCTGGCTCGCCTTCGCCGACCGGCTGATGGAGTTCCCGACCGCGCTGCTCGGCGTGGCGCTGGGCACCGTGCTGCTGCCCAGCCTGGCGAAGGCCAATGCGCAGGCGCGGCACGAGGACTACAGCCGGCTGCTCGACTGGGGCCTGCGGCTGACGCTGTTGATCGCGCTGCCGGCGGCGGTGGGGCTGGGCCTGCTGGCCGAGGCAACCATCGCCGTGCTCTTTCAGGGCGGCCGCTTCTCGGCGCACGACGTGACACAGACGGCGCCCGCGCTGGTCGGCTATGCCGTCGGCCTGCTCGGCCTGATCGCCGTGAAGATCCTCGCGCCGGGCTTCTACGCGCGGCAGGACATCAGGACGCCGGTGAAGATCGCCGTCGTCGCGCTGCTGGCCACGCAGGCGTCGAACCTGATCCTGGTGCCGCTGTTCGACCATGCCGGCCTGGCCGCTTCGGTCAGCGTCGGCGCGCTGGTCAACGCGGTCATGCTGTTCAACGGACTGCGCCGGCGCGGACTCTACCGGCCGTCGCCCGGCTGGGCGGCATTCATTGGCAAGGTGGCGGTCGCCCTTGCCGTGCTGGCGCTGGTGCTCTGGCTGGGCAACCGGCAGGTCGACTGGACCGGAATGCAGCAGCAGTGGCCGCTGCGGGCCGCACTGCTGGCCGGCCTGATCGGCGGCGGCGCCGCGGCATACGGCGCCGTGCTGCTGCTGCTCGGCTTCCGGCCGCGCGACTTCGTGACCCGCGCCTGACGACGGCGCCCGGCCGGCTGGCTCGCGGCGGCGATCAACGAAAACGCCGCCCGCAGGCGGCGTCGTGTCGCGCCGGGCGAACTCAGGCGTGCTGCTTGAGCATCGTCTCGGCGTCGCTGACCTCGAACTTGCCGGGCGCCTCGACGTTCAGCTTCTTCACCACGCCGTCGTCGACCAGCATCGAGAAGCGCTGGCAGCGCACGCCCATGCCGCGCGCGGTCAGGTCCAGCTCCAGTCCGAGCTTCTTCGTGTAGTCGGCCGAGCCGTCGGCCATCATCCGAACCTTGCCGGTGGCCTGCTGGTCGCGGCCCCAGGCGCCCATCACGAACGCGTCGTTGACCGACATGCACCAGACCTCGTCGATGCCGGTGGCCTTCAGCGCGTCGTAGTGCCGCACGTAGCCCGGCACGTGCTGGGCGGAGCAGGTCGGCGTGTAGGCGCCCGGCAGGCCGAAGACGACGATCTTCTTGCCCTTGACCAGGTCGGCCACCTTGAACGTGTTCGGGCCGAGCGAACAGCCCGCGGTTTCCACTTCGATGAATTCCTGCAGCTGGCCATCCGGCAGCCGGTCGCCGACCTTGATCGTCATCTGTTCCTTCTCCTTGGGAAATCGACACCGATTCTAGCGGCCCGCCGCCGGTCAGTCGCCTAGCGCGACGCCCTCGCGACGCGGGTCGGCGCCGCCCACCCAGCCGCGCTGGCCATCGGCGAGGCGCACGCGGACGATGCCCTGCAGGCCGCTCGTCATCGGGATTTCCCCGACCTCGTGGCCGCGCGCCTGCAGCCCTTCGATAACGCTGCGGCCGACCCGGCCCTGCTCGACCTCGGTTGGCCCGTTGCGGCTGCCGAAGTTGGCGAGCGAGATCGCCTGCTGGATGTCGAGGTCCCAGTCGAGCACGCCGACCAGCGTCTTGGCGACGTAGCCGATGATCTGCGAGCCGCCGGGCGAGCCGAGCGCGGCGACCATCTCGCCGCTGGCGCGGTCGAACACCAGCGTCGGCGCCATCGACGAGCGCGGTCGCTTGCCCGGTTGCACGCGGTTGGCGATCGGCTTGCCGTCCTCGCTGGGAAGGAAGGAGAAGTCGGTCAGCTGGTTGTTGAGCAGGAAGCCGCGCACCATCAGCCGCGCGCCGAACGCATCCTCGATCGAGGTGGTCATCGACACCGCGTTGCCGAAGCCGTCGACCGCCGAGATGTGCGAGGTGGCGATGCGCTGCGAATCGTCGGCGGCCCACGCCACCCGGTAGCCGGCCGGCACGCCCGGTGCGGCGCGCCGCATGCTCCGGTCGCCGATCAGCTTCGCGCGGTCGGCGAGATAGCGCGGGTCGGTCAGCGCGATCCAGTCGACCGGGATGAAGTCGGGGTCGGCGACGTACAGGTTGCGGTCGGCGAAGGCCAGCCGGCCCGCCTCGCTGAACAGGTGCACCGCGTCGACCTGCGGCTGCAGCTGCCCGCCGATGTCGACCGGCGGCACCACCGCGATGTTGCGCACGGCAAAGATGCCGAGCATCTGCGCCACCGCGATGCCGCCGGAGGACGGCGGCGGCATGCCGCAGACCCGCCAGCGCTTGTAGTCGGTGCACACCGGCGTGCGTTCCTTGGCCCGGTAGTCGGCGAGGTCGGCTGCCGCCAGCCTGCCGGCATTCGGGTGCGAACTGACGATGCGCACGACCTCGGCGGCGATCTCGCCGCGGTAGAAGGCGTCGGCGCCGCCGCCGGCGATCGCGCGCAGGGTCGCCGCCAGCGGCGGATTGCGCAGCACCGTGCCGACCGCCTTCGGCGCGCCGTCGGCGTCGTAGAAGTAGGCGCGCGCCGCCGGGTCGCGGGCGAGGAATTTCTCGTCGTTCAGCAGCGCGTGCAGCCGCGGCGAAACGGGGAAGCCGTCGTCGGCCAGGCGAATGGCCGGCTCGAACAGCCGTGCCCAGGCCAGCCTGCCGTGCTGCCGGTGCGCCGCCTCGAGCATGCGCAGAACTCCCGGCGTGCCGACCGAGCGGCCGCCGACTGCCGCGTCGTGGAAGGCCATCGGCTTGCCGCTGGCCATGAACAGGTTCTCCTCGGCGGCCAGCGGTGCGGTCTCGCGGCCGTCGTACGCCTGCACGCGCCGGCCGTCGAAGTGCAGCAGGAAGGCGCCGCCGCCGATGCCCGAACTCTGCGGCTCCACCAGCGTCAGCACCATCTGCATGGCGATCGCCGCGTCGACCGCCGAGCCGCCCTCGCGCAGCATCTCGCGGCCAGCCTCGGCGGCCAGCGGGTTGGCGGCCGCCGCCATGTGCCGCTGCGCGGTTGTGCTCTGCAGGCCGGGCCGGAAGCCGGAGGCGGCCTCGGGCGCCGACGGCCGCTCGGGGGCGCTGGCGCAGGCCGCCAGCAGGAGGGCGCAGCAGAGCGCGGCGATTCGGGACGGCATCGGTGAGATCATCCGGGCGCCTTCGCGGTGCGACGGGGAGACAACGGATCCCCGTCTGCACCCCACGAAGCCGGGGTCACGTGAACGGCGCCGGCGGCGCCGTTCGCATCACTTCGGCTGCAGGCGGATGGCGCCGTCGAGGCGGATCGTCTCGCCGTTGAGCATCAGGTTGCCGAGGATCGCCGCCACCAGGCCGGCGTACTCGGCCGGCTTGCCCAGGCGCGACGGGAACGGCACCTGCTTGCCCAGCGAGTCCTGCACCTCCTGCGGCATGCCGAGCAGCATCGGTGTCTCGAAGATGCCGGGGGCGATGGTCACGCAGCGGATGCCGCTGCGCGACAGGTCGCGCGCGACGGGAAGCGTCATGCCGACGATGCCGCCCTTGGAGGCCGCGTAGGCGGCCTGGCCGATCTGGCCGTCGAATGCCGCCACCGAGGCGGTGTTGACGATCACTCCGCGCTCGCCTTCGGCGGTCGGCTCCTGCCTGCTCATTGCCGCGGCGGCCAGGCGGATCATGTTGAACGAGCCGACCAGGTTGATGTTGATCACCCGCTGGAAGCTGGCCAGCGCGTGCGGCGCCTCCTTGCCGACGGTCTTCTCGCCGATGGCGATGCCGGCGCAGTTGACCAGCCCGCGCAGCGGTCCCATCGCGGTGGCCGCGGCCACTGCGGCCTGGCCGTCGGCCTCGGAGGTGACGTCGCACTTCATGAAGCGGGCGTTCGCGCCCAGCTCCTTCGCCAGCGCCTCGCCCCTGTCGGCCTGCACGTCGGCAATGAGCACCTTGCCGCCCGCCTGTGCCAGCATCCGCGCCGTGCCACCGCCGAGGCCCGAGGCGCCGCCGGTGACGATGAAGACGTTGTTCTTGATTTCCATGGCGATCCTCGTGTCTAGTTGCGGTCGGGTCGAGTGATTCTAGAAGAGCGGGCCGCCGGGCCCGCGAGGAGACGGGCATGAGCACCCACGGCCGCGAACTGCTGGCGGCGCTGCGCACCTTCGAGAAGGGCAAGCTCGTCACTGCGCGAGAGGCGGTGCAGCTGATCCAGGACGGCGACACGATCGCCACCAGCGGCTTCGTCGGCATCGGCTTCGCCGAGAACATCGCGGTGGCCATCGAGGAGCGCTTCCTCGAGTCCAGCAGCCAGGACCCCGACGGCATCGGCCGGCCGCAGGGGCTGACGCTCGTCTACGCCGCCGGCCAGGGCGATGGCAAGGACCGCGGGCTCAACCACCTCGGCCACGAGGGGCTGGTGAAGCGCGTGATCGGCGGCCCCTGGGGCCTGGTGCCGCGCGTGCAGGCGCTCGCGGTGGCCAACCGCATCGAGGCGTACAACCTGCCGCAGGGCGTGATCACGCACCTGTACCGCGACACCGCCGCCGGCAAGCCGGGGCACGTCACCCGGATCGGCCTGGGCACCTTCGTCGACCCACGGCTGGGCGGCGGCAAGCTGAACGCGAGCACCACCGAGGACCTGGTCCGGCTGATGGAGATCGACGGCGAGGAGTACCTGTTCTACAAGGCGCCGCGCATCGACGTCGGCATCGTCCGCGGCACCACCGCCGACGTCGACGGCAACATCACGATGGAGAAGGAGGCCCTCACCCTCGAAGGGCTGGCCATCGCGATGGCGGCGCGCAACTCCGGCGGCATCGTCATCGTGCAGGTCGAGCGGATCGCCGAGCGCGGCTCGCTGAATCCGCGGCAGGTGAAGATCCCCGGCGTGCTGGTCGACTGCGTGGTGGTGGCGGAGAAACCCGAATACCACCACCAGACCTTCGCCGAGCCGTACAGCGCCGCGTTCTCGGGCGAGATCCGGATCCCGGCGAGCCACGTGCCGGCGATGCCGATGAGCGAGCGAAAGATCATCGCCCGTCGTGCGGTGCTCGAGCTGCGCGCCAACAGCGTGGTCAACCTCGGCATCGGCATGCCCGAGGGCGTGTCGCTGGTGGCGGCCGAGGAAAAGGTGATCGACCTGCTGACGCTGACCGCCGAGCCCGGCGTGGTCGGCGGCATCCCGGCCTCCGGGCTGAACTTCGGCGCCGCGGTCAACACGCAGGCGATCATCGACCAGCCTTACCAGTTCGACTTCTACGACGGCGGCGGGCTCGACCTGGCCTTCCTCGGCCTGGCGCAGGCCGACCGCGAGGGCAACCTGAACGTCAGCAAGTTCGGCCCGCGGCTGGCCGGCGCCGGCGGTTTCATCAACATCTCGCAGTCGGCCAAGAGCGTGGTCTTCGTCGGCACCTTCACCGCCGGCGACCTGCAGGTGGCGGTCGCCGACGGCAGGCTGGTGCTGCACAACGACATCGGGCCGCGCAAGTTCGTCCGCGAGGTCGAGCACCGCACGTACTCGGGCGCGTACGCCGTGGCGCGCGGCCAGAAGGCGCTGTACGTGACCGAGCGCTGCGTCTTCCGGCTGACGCCGGACGGACTCGAGCTGATCGAGGTCGCGCCGGGCATCGACATCGAGCGCGACATCCTCGCCCGCATGGACTTCGAGCCGATCATCCGCGGCCAGCCGCGGCTGATGGAGGCGGCGATCTTCGCCGACGAGCCGATGGGGCTGCGCGAACGGATGCTGGAAATCCCGCTGGCGGCGCGCTTCGCCTACGACGAGCAGCAGAACATCATGTTCATCAACTTCGAGCGGCTGAAGGTGCGCGCGCAGTCCGACGTTGACGCCATCGAGCGCGAGGTCGATGCGCACCTCGAGCCGATCGGCCACCGCGTCTACGCGATCGTCAACTACGACCACTTCGAGCTCGCCCCCGAGGTCGAGGAAGCCTA
>JBHJND010000221.1:0-11958 GCA_048497655.1 Caballeronia novacaledonica | reverse complement strand
ACGCAGATCTACGGCGCCGCCGACATCACCGCCGACACGAAGTTGCGGGCGCAGGTCCGCCAGCTGCAGGACGACGGCTACGGCCGGCTGCCGGTGTGCGTGGCCAAGACGCAGTACTCGTTCTCCACCGACCCGCTGCTGCGCGGCGCGCCGAGCGGCCACGTGGTCAACGTGCGCGAGGTCCGACTGGCCGCCGGCGCCGAGTTCGTCGTCATGATCTGCGGCGACATGATGACCATGCCCGGCCTGCCGAAGGAGCCGGCAGCGACGAAGATCGACGTCGACGACAGCGGACGGATCGTCGGGCTGTTCTAGTTGTCGTGGGCTCCACCCGCCGCGCTCTCCGCGGCCGCGGGGGCACCCGGCGCCCCAGGGGCGGGACCGCTGCGCCTAGCGCAGGTTCGGCGGCGCGAAGGACGCCTGCTGCATGCCGGCCGGCTGCGACCGCCGCTCGGCGAGCACCGGCGCGGCGGGCGCGGGCGCCGAGGCGGTCATCCAGGCGCTGCCGGCGAGCCAGTTCGAGTCCTCGAGAAAGGCCGCCGCGCCGGCGAGCGTGAACAGGGCGGAGAGCAGCACGAACAGCACGCCTTCCATCGAGTGGACCACCGTGATCTCCAGGAAGCGCATCGCTCGTTCACCAGTGAACAGGGGCTTCATCGAGGTTTGCATGGTTCCTCCTTGCTTCTGCGGTCAGCCGCCCGAGGCAATTGGGCAAGCGGTAGCGCAGTGTCTTCTTGTGCGGCCCGATGCGCCCCCTGTCGCTTGGTAGGAGGTGCCCCACCCCGACAGGTGGGATCGAGCCTCAGACCGCGCGCGCGGTCTCCAGCGCGTCCAGCGCGCAGGCGATCGCCTCGTTGCGCGTGTGCGCGCTCAGCTTCGCGTACAGCTGCCGGATGTGGTAGTCGGCGGTATTGGGCGACACGCCCATGCGCTCGGCGATCTGGTCGTGGTTGAGCCCCTGCGCGAGCAGAAGCAGCCCCTCGCCCTGCTGCACCGACAGGTCGAGGTGCCACATCGCCGCGACCAGGCGCACCAGCAGGTGCTCGACGCGCTCGATCAGCACGCCCTGCGGCCCGTCGGGCTCGAAGAAGGCGCGCAGGCGGAACAGGCCCCAGGCGTTGATTAGGGTGGTCGACCGCTCCGCTCTGGCGGCATCGTGCGAGCCGTGCAGCGACTCTCCGGCGAGCAGCCGCCGGATCAGCTGCCGGCCGGCCCGCTCCAACTCAGCCGGGACCGTCCGCCGGTTCACGGCGCAGCCCGAGGCCTGCGCGAGCAGCTCGTATCCGTTCGCCGAGGCTCTGATCACCTGCCCGTCGGGATCGCACAGCAGGAGCGCCTGCTCGCCGCAGGCGTGGTACATCGCCGGGCCCGTGCCGGCGGGCAGCGAGTGATCGCTGAGCGACAGGTAGCGGCCGGCCGCCTTCACGGCGATGCGTTCCTCGCTGCTGAACGGCGCCGCGCCCACCGGCCGGTACAGAATCAGCGAGGCGACGGTCAGGCCGTGCCGCAGGACCGCGCAGCACAGCCGCTGCAGCGGCGCTCCGGTCGGCACGGCCATGCCGCACAGGTGACGGTGCGGACAGAACGGCTCGGGTCGCGTCGCCGGGTGCGCACGGGCATCGCCGTCGTCGTCGGCGCAAGTCTCGATGAACTCTCTGCGACGGACCGGCGCGGGGCCAGTCAGCGGCCGAGGCGAGGCGGTGTCCGGATCCCGCGGCGGCCCGAACCAGGCCGCCGTCGCCGCCGGTGCCGGCAGGTGCTGCGCGTAGAGGTTGGCGACGTCCCCGTGCGCATCGAACCACAGGACCACGCCGGCGTCGCAGTGCGCCTCGCGGCACAGCGCGCGCATCAGCGCGGGGACGATCCCCTCCATGGGGAGCCCCAGCATGCACAGCCGTCGTATGTGTGCCGGGGTCGCGGATCGCTTGGATGACCACATGGCAAGCAGCCGACCCTCGCAAGTGAGTCTTCGGATGCGAACCGGCCATGCGGGAAGCCAACTGCCGCTTCCCGCCCCTCAAGAGGCCGTGGCTAAGTGTTTGCCCCGTCCGTATCGAGCGTCAATGACGCGAATTGACCACGCTCGCCCGGGGGCATTCCGACTGGCGGCATGAAACGGCGCGGGGCATCGGCGATCCCACCTCGGCAGGTGGGAGATGTCCAACATCTCCCGGTGAGTCGGTCGCGCAGCCGAACGCGCAAGCTTCGTCCACGTCACGCGGGCAGCAGCATGGATTCGAGGCCCGCGCCGCAGCGGCCGCCGCCACCCGTGGGCGCCGCTGACTCTTCCGCAGCGCTGCATGCGGCAGTGGCAGGTAGCGGGTCATCGAGCAAGGGAGAAAGTCATGACGCGAGTTCGGATTTGTGGTGCAGCACTTCTGCTGGCAGCTTCCGCTGCTGCGCAGGCAGGCTTCGAGCCCTATCCGCAGGCCGTGCAGGTCGAGCAGCCATCGACCAAGACGCGGGCGCAGGTCGCCGCCGAACTGCAGGAGGCGATTCGCGAGGGCAAGGTCACCTACGGCGAGGGCGATGACGCGGTCAGGGCGCCCGTCGAGGCGCAGTCGATCGCCGACGCGTTCAAGCACATGATCGAGCCGGCCAGCCCCGCCCACCCCGGCGACGCCGTCGTGGTGTGGGGCGAACAAAGCGTGCCGCGCGAGCAGGTCCGCGCGGAGACGCTGGAGGCGGCGCGGCTCGGGCTGCTGGAGAATCGTGAAGACGGCAACTTCCCGACCACGGAACAGCTCGAGATGATCGCGGCCGCCGGCCAGCGCGCGATCTCGGTCAGCTGGGTCGTCGGCTCGCGCTAGCGGTCGATCGCCCGCGCCAGGAACCTGATCGCCGCCGGATTCAGGCAGGTGGCTGCGGACACCCGCATCCAGGTGCTCGGCAGCTGGGTCGGCGAAAACAGGCTTCCCGGCGCGCACAGGATGTCCTCGCTGCTGGCCTTGGCCGCGATCGCGTTGGTGTCGCGGCCGAAGTCGGCCCACAGGAAGATGCCGGCCGACGGCTCGGCGAACAGCTTCGCTCCCATCTTCTCCAGCGCCCGCGCGGTGCGGTCGCGCGCTGCGTCGAGCCGGCCGCGCAGACGGTCAAGATGGCGGCGGTAGCGGCCCTCGGCGAGGATGCGCGTCACCACACGCTCGGTCAGTTCGGGCGTGGTCAGTCCGGTGAGCATCTTCAGGTTGGCCAGCTGCGGCGCCAGTTCCGCCGAGGCGGCGACGAAGCCGACCCGCAGGTTGGCCGCCAGCGTCTTTGAGAAGCCGCCGAGGTAGACCACGCGCTTCAACTGGTCGAGGCTGGCCAGCCGCAGCGCCCGGCCCGGATGCAGGTCGCCGTAGACATCGTCCTCAACGATCGTCAGGCCGTGCTGCTCGGCCAGCTTCAGCAGCCGGTGCGCGTTGGCGGCGCTGATCGAGGTTCCGGTCGGGTTGTGCAGCGCGCTGCCGACGACGAACAGCTTCGGCTGGTGGCGTGCGAGCAGGTTGGCCAGCACCGCAGTGTCCGGACCGTCGAGTCCGCGCGGCACGCCGACCACGTGCGCGCCGAAGGCGGCGAAGCGGCCGAACATCACGTACCAGGCGGGATCCTCGACCAGCACGGTGTCGCCGGGCCCGATGAAGTGCCTGGCCACCAGGTCGATGGCGTGCGTGACACCGTGCGTGGTGACGATCTGCTCGGGCCGCACGCCGATCTCGGCCTGCGCCAGCCGCTGCACCAGTTGCTGCCGCAGCGGCAGGTAGCCCTCCGGCACGCCGTAGTTGAGCAGCGCCGCGCCGGCGCTGCGGCCGACCGCGCGCACCGCGCCGGCCACCAGTTCGTCGTCGAGCCAGGCCGGCGGCAGCAGCCCGGCGCCCGGATGATCGCTGGCCGGCGACTGGCGCAGCATCGAGCGCAGCAGCCAGACCACGTCGATCGGCGGCTGCACGGCGGCACGCGCGGCGCGCGCCGACTTCGCCGGGGTGTGCTCGGCCCGCCGCGCCCGCACGTAGAAGCCGGAGCCGCGGCGCGACTCGACCTCGCCGACAGCGATCAGCCGGTCGTAGGCCTCGACCACGGTCGAGCGGCTGACACGCTGCTGCTCGGCGAAGCGGCGGATCGACGGCAGGCGCGTGCCCGGCTTCAGGGCGTGCTCGTCGATGCGCAACCGCAGCCACGCTGCGAGCTGCTCGGCCAGAGTGCGCTCGGCGCCGGGCAGCAGGCGCGCGGTGGCGGCATCGAATGCGCCGGCATCCGGCTTCGCGCCCTCCATCAGCCGACCAACCCGCCGCCGAGATGCTTGACCATCAGGTGCTTGGCGATCCCGTCCGGGAAGCCGTCGATGCGCAGCGCGACGGCGTAGCCGCAGCGCCGGTAGAACTCCGGCGCCTGGAAGCTGAAGGTGTCGAGGTAGACCACGGTGGCGCCGCGCTCGACCGCCGCCTGCTCGAGCATCGCCATCAGGCGGGCGGCCACGCCGCGGCGACGGTGCCGCTCGTCGACCCACAACTGCTGCACCTCGACCGCCGCGCCCCACTGCCGCGCCCGCAGGCCGCCGATCACCTCGCCCGAGTCGGCGCGGGCGAAGCAGGCCAGCGGCCGCACCGCCGCGAGGTCGGCGGCAGTCAGGTTGAACAGGTGCAGGCCGGCGTCGACGACACCGAGGTCGTCGGCTTGCGGGCTGTCGGTGAACTCCCAGCGCAGTGCGTCGGCCATGGCGGTCGGTCAGGGAGCCGACTGTCCTGCCCGATCCGGCAGGCCAGCGATCCCGGTTGATCGGCAAACTGTACTGGCACTGTACTGGCCGCTCCGGTACATTGCAATGCACCTTCCGCCGCCCCGCGGCCACTGCAGGAACCCTGCCGATGCAACTGCCCGATCGCCAATCACTGCAAGACGCTGCCCGCATCGTCCATGCGGCAATGCCGGCCACGCCGCAGTACGTCTGGCCGCTGCTCGTCGAGGCGCTCGGCACCGAGGTCTGGCTGAAGCACGAGAACCACACCCCGGTCGGCGCCTTCAAGCTGCGCGGCGGGCTGGTCTACTTCGACGCGCTGCGCAGGCGCGAGCCGGACTGCCCGGGCGTAGTCAGCGCCACCAAGGGCAACCACGGCCAGTCGATCGGCTTCGCCGCGCGCCGCGCACAGCTGCCGGCGACGGTCTTCGTGCCGTTCGGCAACTCGCGCGAGAAGAACGCGGCGATGCGCGCGCTCGGCGTCACGCTGATCGAGCACGGCCACGACTTCCAGGAGGCGCGCGAGGAAGCGGCTCGCTTCGCCGCCGAGCGCAAGCTGCACTTCGTGCGCGCCTTCGACATGGACCTGGTGCGCGGCGTGGCCACCTACTGGATGGAGTTGTTCGCCGCGGCGCCGGACCTCGACGTGATCCTGGTGCCGATCGGCCAGGGCTCGGGCATCTGCGCGGCAATCGCGGCGCGGCAGGCGCTCGGGCTGGCCGTGTGGATCGTCGGCGTCGTCTCGGCGCAGGCGCCTTGCCACGCGCTGTCGTTCCGCGAGAAGAAGGTGATCGAGGCGCCGGTGACGACGCGGATCGCCGACGGCCTGGCCTGCCGCATTCCCGATGCCGAGGCGCTCGACCTGATGCTGCGCCACGTCGACGAGGTGATCGAGGTGAGCGACGACGAAATCGCCGCCGCCATGCGGCTGCTGTTCGCCGCCACCCACAACGTGGCCGAGGGCGCCGGTGCGGCCTCGCTGGCCGGCGCGCTGAAGAGCCGCGAGCGCCTGCGCGGCCGCAAGGTCGGCCTGACGCTTTGCGGCGCCAACGTCGATTCCGACGTCTTCTCGCGCGTGCTCGCCGGAGGTTCGCACTGATGGGCAGCAATCCGCTTCCCGCCGCCGGCGCGGCCGCCGCGCCGGCCGACGTTCCCGCGGCGCGGCGCGCGGCGAACGTGCAGGGCTCGCTGATCCGCGAGATCCTCAAGGCGACGATGCGGCCCGGCATGATCTCGCTCGCCGGCGGACTGCCGGCGCCGCAGTCGTTCCCCGCCGAGGCGCTGCGCGCGGCCTTCGACGCCGTGCTGGCGACCGAGCCGGCGCAGGCCCTGCAGTACAGCACCACCGAGGGCCATCCGCCGCTGCGCGAGTGGATCGCCGCGCAGGAATCGGCGCGCGGCGTGCCGACCGCCGCCGAGCAGGTGCTCGTCGTCTCCGGCTCGCAGCAGGCGCTCGACCTGATCGGCAAGGCGATGGTCGACGAGGGCCAGCCGCTGCTGGTCGAGTCGCCGACCTACCTCGGCGCGCTGCAGGCCTTCGCGCCTTTCGGCCCGGCGCTGCGGCAGCTGCCCGCCGACGAGGCGGGGCTGCTGCCGCAGGCGATCGACGGCGGGCTCGCGCGCGGCGCGCGGCTGGCCTACGTGATGCCCAGCTTCCAGAACCCGACCGGCCGCACGCTCGGCGCCGAACGGCGCAGCGCGCTGGCGCAGGCCGCCCGCCGCTTCGACCTCTGGCTGGTCGAGGACGACCCGTACGGCGAACTGTGGTACCGCGAGGCGCCGCCGGCGAGCCTGCGGCTGCACGCGCCGGAGCGCACGCTGCGCGTCGGCTCGTTCTCCAAGGTGCTGGCACCGGGGCTGCGGCTGGGCTACGTGGTCGGCCCGCGCGCGGCGATCGACCTGCTGGCGAGGCTGAAGCAGGCCACCGACCTGCACACGGCGACGCTGACCCAGCACGTCGTCGCCCGCGTGCTGCGCGACGGCCTGCTCGATGCGCAACTGCCGCGCGTGCGGCGGCTCTACGCGAGCCGGGCGGCGGCGATGCTTGCCGCGCTGCGCGCGCACATGCCGGACGGCGTGCGCTGGACCGAGCCGCAGGGCGGCATGTTCGTGTGGTTGACGGTGCCCGCCGCCGTCGACACCCTGCGCCTGCTCGACCGGGCGATCGCCGCCGGCGTGGCCTTCGTTCCCGGCGCGCCGTTCTACGCCGACAATCCTCGCCGCGACACCCTGCGGCTGAGCTTCGTCACCGTGCCGGACGAGACCATCGACCGCGGCGTGGCGATCCTGGCCCGACTTGTCAATGAGGAAGCGAACCGATGAGCCTGCGCATCTGGGGAAGGATCAGCTCGATCAACGTGCAGAAGGTCGTCTGGACCGCGCGCGAGCTGGGGCTCGCGTTCGAGCGGATCGACGCCGGCGGCGCCTTCGGCGGCAACCGCACGCCGGAGTACCTGCGCATGAACCCGAACGGCAAGATCCCGGTGATCGACGACGAGGGCTTCGTGCTGTGGGAGTCGAACGCGATCGTCCGCTACCTGGCCGCCAGGCACGGCAGCGGCACGCTTTGGCCGAACGACCCGCACCAGCGGGCCGATGCCGACCGCTGGATGGACTGGCACGCCACCGAGCTGATGCCGGCCATGCGCAACGCCTTCATGCAACTCGTCCGCACCGCGCCGGAGAACCGCTCGCAGACGCTGGTCGACGAGTCGAATGCCGCCACCGAGCCGCTGCTGGCGATCCTCGACGAGCACCTGGCCGGCCGCCACTTCCTGTGCGCGCAGCAGTTCACGGTGGCCGACATCGCCGTCGGCGCCTCGGTGCACCGCTGGTTCGGCCTGCCGCAGAAGCACGCGGCGCGACCCAACGTGCAGGGCTGGTACCGCCGGCTGATGACGCGGCCGGCGGTGGCGGGCGTGCTGACATTGCCGATCACGTGAGCCGGCAGCGCCGCCGCCGGCGCGAGTCCTGCCGGCCGCACGGCAGGCCGCGCGGATGAGCCCGGTAACGGCGGCCGGCGTGGCGCAGCCGGCGTCCGCGCACGAGCGGCTCGGGCTGCTGCTCGGGCTCGCCGGCGTGCTGGCGTTCTCCCTGACTCTGCCGATGACCCGGCTGGCGGTGAGCGAGCTCGACGCGTGGTTCGTCGGCTTCGGCCGCATGGCGCTCGCCGGGCTGGTGAGCGTCGCCTGGCTGTGGCTGGCGCGCGCGCCGCGGCCGGATCGCGCCGACCTGCCCTGGCTCGCCGGCTGCGTGATCGGCGTGGTGGTCGGCTTCCCGTTGTGCTCGTCGCTGGCGATGCGCACCCTGCCTGCCAACCACGGCGCGGTGATCAACGGCCTGCTGCCGTTCGCCACGGCGCTGCTCGCCGCGCTGTGGCTCGGCGAGAGGCACCGCGCGCGCTTCTGGACCTGCGCGGCCATCGGCTCGGCGATCGTCGTCGCCTTCGCGCTGCGCCACGGCGTGGCGGTCGGCCACGGCCACCTGTGGATGCTCGCCGCGGTGCTGATCGGCGCCATCGGCTACGTCGCCGGCGGGCGGCTGTCGCGCACGATGGGCGGCGTCAACACGATCCTCTGGTCGCTGGTGCTGGCGCTGCCGCTGACGCTGCCGGTCGCCGCCTGGCTGGCGATGACGACGACGATGCAGGCCAGCGCCGCCGCCTGGGGCGCCTTCGCCTACATCACGCTGATCTCGCAGATCGCCGGCTTCTTCGCCTGGTACAACGGGCTGGCACTCGGCGGCATCGCCCGCGTCGGCCAGGTGCAGCTGCTGCAGGCGTTCTTCACCATTGCCGCCGCCGCGTGGCTGTTCGGCGAGCAGGTCGAGCCGCTGACCTGGCTGGCCGCGGCTGCGGTCGTCGCCACCATCGCCATCGGCCGCACGGAGAGAGCCGCGAAATGACCCGCTACCGCTACGTGACCTGCGACGTGTTCACCGGCAGCGCCTTCTGCGGCAACCCGCTGGCGGTGCTGCCCGACGCGCGCGGGCTGACCGAGGCGCAGATGCAGTCGATCGCGCGCGAGTTCAACTACTCGGAGACGACCTTCGTGCTGCCGCCCGACGATCCCCGTCACGCAGCGCGGGTGCGCATCTTCACCCCGGGCGGCGAGCTGCCGTTCGCCGGCCACCCGACCATCGGCACCGCGTTCGTGCTCGCATCGACCGGCGCCCTGCCCCGCGAGGCCACCGAGATCGTGTTCGAGGAAGGCGTCGGGCCGGTGCCGGTGGCGGTCTTCCGCGATGGCGATCGCGTCACGCACTGCCGGCTGACCGCGGCGCGCCTGCCCGAGCAGGGCCCGCCGGCGCCGGCGGCAAACGCGCTGGCGAAGATGCTGTCGCTCGCCGAAGGCGAGGTGCTCGCCGGCGCCGCCTGCTGGTCCTGCGGCGTGCCGTTCCTCGTCGTGCCGGTGGCCGGCCCCGGCGCGCTGGCGCGCTGCGCGCTCGAGCTGCCGGTGTGGCGCGAACTGCTCGCCGCCTACCCGACGCAGAAGGTCTATCCGGTCGCCCGCATCGACGACCTGCACTGGCGGGTGCGCATGTTCGCCCCCGGCCTCGGCGTGGCCGAGGACCCCGCCACCGGCTCGGCTGCGGCCTCGTTTGCCGGTTGGCTGGCGCAGCGTCTGCCGCGGCCGCACGACGGCACGCTGGCGGTTCGTCTCGAGCAGGGCGTCGAGATGGGCCGGCCGGCCGAACTGCACCTCGAGTTCGACCGCCGCGCGGGCAGCGTCACCGCGGTGCGGGTCGGCGGCGCGGCGGTGATGGTGGCCGAGGGAACGCTGGGCGTTCCGGCCTGAACGGGCCGGCGGCGCGGCCTGCTCGGGCTACTTCTTCAGCAAGCCGGCCAGCCCGGCGAACGGCTGGTGGGTCGCCGGCTCGCCGGGCTCGCTGCTGCCGCCGCCGGACCGACCCGCACCATCGAGCAGCCGCGCGTGTTCGTTCTCGTGGCAGTAGATGCACAGCAGCTCCCAGTTGCTGCCGTCGGGCGGGTTGTTGTCGTGGTTGCCGTCGCGATGGTGCACGGTGAGCTGCTGCACGTTGGCGCGCGTGAACTCGCGCGTGCAGCGGCCGCAGACCCACGGGTAGAGCTTCAGCGCCCGCTCGCGGTAGGACTGCTCGCGCAGGTCGCGCTGGCGCCGCGCCTCGGCGATGACGCGGTCGAGGCGGCTGGCGGTGTCGTCCCGGGAGATTGGCATGGCGCGCTGTCTTAGCCCCGACGTCCGGCGAATCGGTCAGAAGATGCCCCGGCCAAGCGTCGCCGTAGCGATCGTCAGCACGCCAAGCACGATGTTCACCGCCACCAGCCGGCGGATCAGGTCGAGGTGCGCTGCCGCTGCCGCCAACTGCTGCGCGGCGAGCGCGCTGCGCAGGCGCGGGAACGGCGCCAGCCGGATGAAGGCGAAGATCAGGCTCATCGCCAGGCCGGCGGCAAACATCACGTGCACGCTGCCGTGCGCCAGCCGCATCCCTTCGCCGAAGGCGCCCTTGCCGGCCTCGGCGGCGCCCGCCGCGGCGCCGATGCCGAAGATCATCGCCACGCCGGTGACGATCACCAGCAGCACCGCGACCGTCACCCAGCCGAAGAAGCGGCCGAGGATCTCGGCCAGCAGCGGCAGCCGCTGCGCCGGCGGCAGCTGCGCCACCACCGCCGGTCGCACCGCGAAGTGCATCAGGAACATGCCGCCGACCCAGACCACCACGGCCAGCACGTGCAGGAACACCATCAGCGCGTACAGGCGCATGGCCTCAGCTCCACTGCCGGTCGTTAATCCCGAGCCTGCCCGCCGCCGTCAGAAGTGCACGCCGCGCATCAGGTTGGCCAGCGCGATCTGGTCGGGCGTCGCCTTGGCCCTGGCACCGTCCTTGTCGCCCTTGGCGCGGTCGGAGTCCGGGAACATGCGGAAGGTGGTGTTCATCACGATCTGCGCGATGCGCGGCGCCGCCGCGTGCAGGATCTGGCCGAACACGCCCAACCGCGTGGCGATGCGCACCGGCTTGTAGACGATCGCCTGCACGATCAGGTCCGCCGCCTCGTCCGGATTGAGCGTCGGCACGTTCTCGTAGATCTTGGTCGGCGCGATCATCGGCGTCTTCACCAGCGGCATGTTGATGGTGGTGAAGGTGATGCCGACGTCGATGAATTCCGAGGCCGCGCAGCGGGTCCACGCATCGAGCGCCGCCTTGCTCGCCACGTAGGCGGAGAAGCGCGGCGCGTTGGTCAGCACGCCGATCGAGCTGATGTTGACCACGTGGCCGGAGCGCTTCGCCGCCATCTGCGGCAGCAGGCCCATCGTCGTGCGCAGGCAGCCGAAGTAGTTCAGCTGCATCGTCCGCTCGAAGTCGTGGAAGCGGTCGTAGCTCGACTCGATGCCGCGGCGGATCGAGCGGCCGGCGTTGTTGATCAGCACGTCCACGCCGCCGTACTTCTCGACCAGCCAGGCGACCATCCGGTCGCAGTCCTCGATGCTGGCCAGGTCGGCCGACAGCGTGACCACCTCGCCGCCGTTCGGGTTGCCGGCCTCCTTCAGCGCGGCGTCGATCTCGCCCTTGGCGGTGTCGAGCTTGTCCTGGTCGCGGCCGACGATCACGGTGATCGCGCCGGCCTGGGCGATCTTGTGCGCGGCGGCCAGTCCGATGCCCGAGGAGCCGCCGGTGACCAGCACCACCTTGCCCCTGACCTTGCCCTTGAGCGTGCGGTCGATGAACAGGTCCGGGTCGAGGTTGCGCTCCCAGTAGTCCCACAGGCGATAGGCATAGTCGGGCAGCCGCGGGCACTCGATGCCGGAGCCCTTCAGCGCCGCCGTCGCATCGCGGCAGTCGAAGCGGGTCGGGTAGTTGACGAAGGTGATGATGTCCTCGGGCAGCCCGAGGTCCTTCATCACCGCGTTGCGGATGCGCCGCACGGGCGTCAAGGCCAGCATGCCCTTCTTGACGCTGTTGGGGATGAAGCCGAGCAGCGCCGCGTTCAGACGCAGGGCGAACTGCGGCGCGTGCGCGGCGCTGGCGAAGATGTTCAGGATGTCGCCGACGCGGTACGGCGTCGGGTCGACGATGTGGGACGCCTTGCCGTCGTGGCCCTTCTGGTGCGCGATGTGGTCGACCGCCGCCACCACGAAGTCCACCGGCACGATGTTGATCCGCCCGCCCTCGATGCCGAGCGTCGGCATCCACGGCGGCAGCATCTGCCGCATGCGCTGGATCAGCTTGAAGAAGTAGTACGGGCCGTCGATCTTGTCCATCTCGCC
>JBHJND010000220.1:0-7770 GCA_048497655.1 Caballeronia novacaledonica | reverse complement strand
CTCGGCGACCGCTACCTGCACCTCGACGCGCCGTGGCCGCGCGACGCGGGGCTCGGCATCGACGTGGCCACCGCCGAGGCCGCGACCGCGCTGGTGGCGCTGGGCAAGGCCACCGTCGCCGAGGCCGACTTCACGCGGCTGGCGCAGTTCATGTAGCGCGGCCCGGGCGGCTGCCGTCGACGGCCGCGGCCCGGCCTCACCGTCCCCAGTCGTGCTGCTCGAAGGCCCGCGCGAAGGCGTCGAGTTCTTCTGCCGCCAGCCGGTCGACGCCGCCGGCGCCGGCACGGCCGTCGCCGCCGAAGCGCCGGCACAGGCGGTCGGTGCCCTTCGGCCGGTCCAGCGGCGCCCGCACGCTCGCCATGTAGCTGCCGTCGGCGCGCGCCCTGAGCACCGCGAAGGCGCTCGCCGACGA
The DNA here is from genome assembly GCA_048497655.1 of Caballeronia novacaledonica. Classification (GTDB taxonomy): domain Bacteria; phylum Pseudomonadota; class Gammaproteobacteria; order Burkholderiales; family Burkholderiaceae_F; genus JADJWR01. The sequence continues at coordinate 7,358 of JBHJND010000220.1, read as the reverse complement.
GCGCTCGGCAAGCAGGTTGGCGAAGCTGCCGAGCACGCGGCGGCTCCAGCCTTCGTCGGGCAGCACGAGCACCGCGCCCGTCGCGCTCTCGCGCCACGGCGGCAGCTGCACCGCGGTGGCGAGGTCGGTGCGGCGGCGCGCCGCCAGTTCGGTGACGACCGGGTCGGCAGCGGCGAACTCGAGCGGGTCGGTATAGGCGGCCAGCCGTGCGTACAGCGCCGCCGGGGCGATCAGGACGTCGTCCATCGACTCGCCGTAGCCGTTGTAGTTGACCGACTCGCCGAGTTCGCGCAGCTGCGCCAGGTCGTGCTCGGTGAGCCCCATGTAGGCGCCGAGCGCGTGCGCAATGGAAGTAAGGTTGTCGCCGAAGGCAGCCGCCACCGCCCAGCGCCGGTGCGCGCCGCGCAACTCGCGGTCGACGATCAGGCTGCTGCAGGTGCCGGGCGAGGTGTCGATGAAGGTCCGCAGCCGCGGATGCTCGGGAACGGCGCCCGGGTGGTGGTGATCGAACCAGCGCACGGTCGCGCCGGCGGCGAGCAGGCGGTCGAGCGCGGCGCGGTTGCGGCCGAGCGCGATGTCGAACACGCGCATCTCCAGCGTACCGGCGGCCGGCGCCTCGATGCGCTCGAGCAGCGCGATCTCGCGCTTCAGCCCGGTGACGACCCTCACCCGAGCCGGGTCCGGGCCCGGCTCGGCGAGCCGCAGCTGGTGGGCGGCGAACAGCCCGTCGGCGTCGCCATTGAAGACGTCGATCTCGACCGGACTCATCGCTGCCTCGACCGGACATCGCCGTCGGGAACGTCGCTCTTGAACGCGTCGGGCTCGATCGGGTTCATCGCTGCTTCAGTTGCGCCGCCAGCCGCTCGACTTCGGCGTCGAGCTTCGCGCGCGTCATTCGGGTGTCGAAGCGCAGCACCGTTTCGCCGGCGCCGGGCTCCTCGGTGAACGATAGCTGCTTCTCGAGCACGGCCAGTGTCGCGTCGGACGCGTCGGCCCCCTTGGCCTGCCGCCGCGCGATGCGCGAACGCAGCGTCGCCGGCGGCGCCTCGCACCAGACGAACTGGATACGCAGACCGAGCCGTGCCGCCAGTTCGCGCAGCATCTCGCGCTCGGCGCGCCTGAGCATCGCCGCGTCGACGATCACCGGGTAGCCGGCGTCGAGCACGGTGGCCGCCACCTCGTGCAGTCGCGCGTAGGTGCGCGCCGTCATCTCCGGCGCATACAGGCCGGCGCCGAAGGCGGCCGCGCGGCGCGCGCCGGCCGCCACAGCCGCGAGCCGCTTGCGCTCGACGTCGGAGCGCACGCGCACCGCGCCGAGGTGCTCGAGCAGCAGTCCGGCGACGGTGGTCTTGCCCGAGCCCGACAGCCCGCCGACGGCCACCAGCAGGGGCGAAGGCGCCACGGCCAGCCGCTCGGCCAGCGCCAGGTCGCGGTCGAAGGCGCCGGCGGCCTTGCCGCGCTCGGCCGGGTGCGCGTCGGGCTGGTGGGCGCGGATCAGCGAGACCTTGGCGCGCACCAGCGCCCGGTACACCGCGTAGAAGCGAAGGCCGGCCAGCAGCCCGTAGTCGCCGCTTGCCGCCAGCACCCGGTCGACGAACCGCCAGGCCAGCCGCGGCAGGCCGTGCTCGATCAGGTCCATGAAGGTGAAGGCGATGTCGCTGGCCACGTCGATGAAGCGCAGCTCCGGGTTGAACTCGATGCCGTCGAACGGCACCGGCACCTCGTCGAGCAGCACGATGTTGGCCAGGTGCAGGTCGCCGTGGCACTCGCGGACGAAGCCGCCGGCGCGCCGCTCGGCGAACCAGCCGGCGCGGGCGCGGAACTCGTCCTCGGTCCACTGCGCGAGCTTCTGCAGCCGCGCCCTGCGCGGCTCGTCGTCCAGCCGCAGCAGGCAAAGCGCGAAGTTCTCGTGCGCCCAGCGCAGCACTTTCTCCGGCGAGCCGTAATCGGAGCCGGCCGGCGCCGGCGCGGCCGCGGCGTGGAAGGCCGCCACCTCGGCGGCCAGGCGGTCGATGTGGCCGGCGTTCAACCGGCCGGCGCGCGCCCGGCGGTCGGCCAGGTTGCGCGTGGCGAAGCGGCGCATGCGCACCGCGTACTCGATCGGCGTGCCGCGGCCGCCGATCCGCGGCGCCTCCTCGGTGCCGGTGATCCGCACCACGTCGAGATAGATCTGCGGCGCGGTGCGCCGGTTCAGCCGCAGCTCCTCTTCGCAGCAGCGCTTGCGCGCCGCCAGCGTGCCGAAGTCGACGAAGCCGAAGGCAACCGGCTTCTTCAGCTTGTAGGCGTGCCCGCCGGCCAGCAGCACGCTCGAGATGTGCGTCTGAATCAGGGTCACGGGGCGGCCGGTCGCCGCCCTCAGCCGGCTGCGCAGGGCCGCCACCAGCGTCGCGTGCCGCGCCATCGCGCCGTTGGCCGGCGCCTTGCGGTTGTGCGCGGCGGCCATCGCAACGGTTCAGCCCCCTTGGCCCGCCGGCGCCAGCAGCACCGCCAGGCGCCGGTCGCCGGCCTCCTGCAAGGTGCGCTGCGGGTGCGCGCCGAGCGCCGCCCGGTCGCAGACGACCACGCGAACCCGCCGCTGCCCAAGCTGAGCCAGCAGCGCGTGCAGCGAGCGCGTGCGCGCCTCGTGCTGGCCGGCCTCGGCGTCGACCGCCGGCGCGCCGAGCGCCTGCGCCATCCGCCGCGCCAGGTCGCCGGCCACGCTGCCGCCGAAGAAGGCGATCGGGCCGCTGCCGCGCGCTCCCTGGTGCGGCAGGTACAGCACCGCCGCCGGCGAGGCGAGCGCCGCCTCCAGCAGGCCGGTGAACGGCCGCACCCAGAGCGCCATCGGGTCGGCCGGCTCGGTGACGACCAGCAGGTCGCTGTCCTGCGCGTACTGCCCGAGCACCGAGCCCGGTCCGCCGCGGGCCACCGTCAGCTGCGCCTGCAACCCAGCCCGCTGCGCCGCTTCCAGCCGCCGGCGCAGCACCGCGGCGGCGAGGTCCAGTTCGCGCCGCACGTCGGTCGGCTGCACGTCGCGCCACAGCGACGCGCGGGCGTCGAAGGTGCGCGGCGACGGCAACTCGGCCATCGCCAGCGTGGCGATGTCCTCGAGCAGCAGCGCCTGCAGTTCCGCGCCGAGCGCCCGCGCCAGCTCGATCACCGCGTCGACCGCTGCCGGCGAGACGCCGGCGGGAAAACTCGCCACCAGGCGCGAGTACAGCAGCGGCGTGACCATGGCGGCCTACTGCCCTTCGGCCGCCGGACGGGCGCCGAAGTCGCGCCGCGTCTGGGCGAACGCCAGCAGCCGCGCCTCGACACGGCCGTTGACGCTGTCGGCCGGGAAGTTGCCCGCCGCGTCGCGTTCGCCGGCCGGCAGGCCCGTCAGCGCCGAGAGTGCATCGTCGATGGTGGCCACCGCCGACACCGAGAAGCGGCCGGCCCGGCAGGCCTCGACGACGTCGGCGCGCAGCATCAGGTGCTGCGCGTTGGCGGCCGGGATCAGCACCCCCTGGGTGCCGGTCAGCCCGCGGGCGGCGCACAGGTCGAAGAAGCCCTCCACCTTCTCGTTCACCCCGCCGATCGCCTGCACCTCGCCGTGCTGGTTGATCGAGCCGGTGAGCGCCAGGTCCTGCCGCAGCGGCGCCTCGGCCAGCGCGGAGAGCAGCGCGCAGGTCTCGGCGAGCGACGCCGAGTCGCCCTCCACGCCGCCGTAGCTCTGCTCGAACACCAGGCTGGCGTGCAGCGACATCGGCGCGCCGAGCGCGTAGCGGCCGGCGAGGAAGCCGCCGAGGATCAGCACCCCCTTGGAGTGCAGCGGTCCGCCGAGCTCGACCTCGCGCTCGATGTCGAGCAGCTTGCCGGCGCCCGGCCGCACCCGCGCGGTGATGCGCGACGGGCGGCCGAACGAGGCGTCGCCGAGCGAGAGCACCGACAGGCCGTTGACCTGCGCCACCTTCGAGCCGCTGGTGGCGATGAGCGCGATCTCGCGCAGCATCGCCTCCTGCACCCGCTCGCGCAGCCGCCCGGCGCGGCGGACCTGCTCGTCGATCGCCCGCTGCACGTCGTCGCGCGAGGTGACCGCGCGGCCGGCGTCGCGCGCCCAGAAGTCGGCCTCGGCGAGCAGGTCGCGGATGCGGTCGACGTGCAGCGTCAGCTTCTCGGCGTCCTCGGCCATCCGCGCCGCGTGCTCCATCACCCGCGCCACCGCCGGCGCATCGAGCGGCTGCAGCGCGGCGTCGCGCGCCAGCGCGGCGACCATCTGCGCGTAGCCGGCCTCGGCGGCGGGACCGCGCTCGAGCGCATCCTCGAAGTCGGCCAGCACCTTGAAGTGCACCGCCAGTTCCGGATCGAAGGCGGCCAGCAGCCAGTACAGCCAGCGCTCGCCGATCAGCACCACCTTGACGTCGAGCGGGATCGGGTCCGGTTCCAGCGACACCGTGCTGGTGAGGCTCAGGATGTCGTCGACGCTCTCGAAGCGGATGCGGCGCGTCTTCAAGGCACGCTTCAGTGCCGCCCACGAGAACGGCTCCGTCAGCAGGCTGCGTGCGTCGATCAGCAGGTAGCCGCCGTTGGCCCGGTGCAGCGCGCCCGCCTTCAGGCGCCGGAAGTCGGTCGACAGCACGCCCTTGTGCCAGACGTGCTCGACGCGGCCGACCAGGTTGCGCAGCGTCGGGTGCAGCTCCTCGACCACCGGCGCGCCGGAGGCGCCTTCCGCCGTGACCAGCACGTTGACCTCGTAGCGTTCCAGCGGGCCGATGCTCGCCCACTCCTGCTCCTCGCCGTCGTTCTCGTCGCGCGCCGCCGCCTGCGCCGGGCCGATGAACACGCCGACGTTGTCGAGCAGGTCGTTGCGCATCGCGTCGAGGTGCTCGAGGGCCACCGGCAGGTCGGCGAAGTGCGTCTTGGTCTCGTCGATCGAGTGGCTGACCGCGAAACGCGCGGTGTCGCGGTCGAGCGTGCGCGCCTCCTCGCGCCGCTCCTTGTCCCAGCGCGGCACGGTCTGCAGGATCTCCTGCAGCCTGGCCTCGAACTGCCGCAGCAGCTGGTGCAGGCGGTCGCGCTCGGCCTCCGGCAGCGCGCTGAAGGCCTCGGGCTTGAGCACCTCGCCGCCTTCGGCCAGCGGGGCCACGCCGAAGCCGAACGGCGTGCGCACGATGGCGACGTTCTTCTCGCCCGCCTCCTTGGTCAGCGCCGAGAAGGCCTGTTCCTGCTTGCGGCGGAAGGCCTCGTCGATCGACCGCCGACGCGCCTGGTAGTCCTGGCTCTCGAACGCGGCGGGCAGCGCGGCGCCGAGGTCGCGGATCAGCTCGGCGATGGCGCCGCGGAACTGCGGCCCCCGCCCCGACGGCAGACACAGCGCGCGCGGCCTGTGGCCCTGGGCGAAGTTGTTGACGTACACCCAGTCCGGCGGCGGCGCCTCGCCGCGCGCCTTCTCCTGCAGCAGCGCGCGCACCGTGCGGTCGATGCCGGCGTGCGGCGCGCCGATGACGAACAGGTTGAAGCCCGGCGCGTCCATCCGGGCGCCGAAGCGCAGCGCGTCGAGCGCGCGCCCCTGGCCGATTGCCTGATCGCGCGGCGCCGCCTCAGCCGTCGTCGCAAATGGCAGCTTCGCCGGATCGACGCGCCGCGCCAGCCGGTCGGCATTCAGGGGGGTGAGGGTCATCGGCTCTCCGCGCTGCGCTGCCGGCTACCCGGCCACAGAGCGCGCAGCCGACGCCCCGCCGCCGGCCACGAGGCTTACTGCACCTGCAGGCGACGGCTGCTGCTGCCGGCTTTCTTCGGCAGCGTCAGTTCGAGAACGCCGTCGGCGTATTTGGCGCTGGCCGTCTTCTCGTCGACGTCGGTGGCCAGCGTGAAGCTGCGCGTCATTGCCCCGTAGTAGCGCTCGGAGCGCAGCATGGTCTCCCCTTTCTCTTCCTTCTCGCGCTTGACCTCGGCGCGGATCGACACCACGTTGCCGTCGATCGACACCTCGATGTCCTCCTTCTTCACGCCGGGGATCTCGGCGTGTACCGCGTAGGCCGCCTCGGTCTCCTTGAGGTCGAGACGGATTTCCGGCGCGCTCGCTTCGAGTTCGAGCGACATGGGCCGCATCATGTTGCGGAAGAAGTCACGAAACGCGATGTCGAGCGGATCACGACGAACGATGTTGCTCATAGCACCTCCTTCAATGGCTCCGCCCGCTGCGCCATCGACTGTCGGTGGGCTCGGCGCTCGGAGCCGCCAAAGCCATCTGACTGTCTTGTACTCCTCTGCGCCGCCGCGGTCTTGACCGGCGCCAAGGCGCCCACTGATCGCGGATCACCGAAACGCAGTACCGACAAGCCGCGGGGCCGGCCGCGCCCCCGACAACCGCTGCCCTCGCCGCGTCGCGGAGCTCGCGGCCGCTCCGTTGACTCGAATCAACGCCGCCGCCTGCGCGCGCCGTAAGGTGTCTGCGTGCATCGATGCATTGCCGCTCGATGCAGGAGCGCCGGATGCCCGAGGTTGTTCGCACCGACCGGCCGTCGCGGATCGACAAGGCGGGGGGCCTGCGGGTGGTGCCGCACCTGCTAGACCGCCGGGCGATCTGCGAGAGCTTCCGCTGGAACGATGCCCGCCAGCAGCTCGCCGGCATGCCCGGCGGGAGGCTGAACATCGCCGCCGAAGCCGTCGAGCGCCACGCGCTAGGCGCCCGCGCCGATCACCCGGCGATGATCTGGCTCGGCGCCGACGGCACGCGGCAGTCGATCACCTACGCCGAACTGCACCGGCGCAGCAACCGCTTCGCCAACGCGATCACCGCGCTGGGCATGAAGCGCGGCGAGCGCCTGTTCGTGCTCGCGCCGCGCATCCCGGCGCTTTACGTCGCCGCGCTCGGCGCGTTGAAGGCGGGCGTGGTGGTCTCGCCGCTGTTCTCCGCCTTCGGGCCGGAGCCGATCGCCACGCGGATGAACCTCGGCGGTGGCCGCGCGCTCGTCACCACCGCGCCGTTGTATGCGCGCAAGGTGGCGCCGGTGCGCAGCCAGATCCCGACGCTCGAGCACGTGCTGCTCGCCGGCTGCGACGCCGGCACGGCGCTGCCGCCCGGCGGGCAAGATCTGGATGCGCTGCTGCGGGAGGCCTCCGACGAGTTCGCCACCGTGGCCACCGCGCCGGACGAGATGGCGCTGCTGCACTTCACCAGCGGCACCACCGGCAAGCCGAAGGGCGCGATCCACGTGCACGAGGCGGTGGTGGCGCACTACGCCACCGGGCTGTACGCGCTCGACCTGCACCCCGAGGACGTCTTCTGGTGCACTGCCGATCCGGGCTGGGTCACCGGCATGTCGTACGGGATCATCGCGCCGCTGGTGCACGGGGTGACGATGGTGGTCGACGAGGCCGAGTTCGACCCCGAG
>JBHJND010000219.1:0-5723 GCA_048497655.1 Caballeronia novacaledonica | reverse complement strand
GGCGAAGACGACGGTGTCGATGCGGCTGCGCCGGCACAGCGCGTCGAGTTCGGACTCCGCCACGATCGGGATGCCGTCCGGGTAGCGGGGACCCGCCAGGCTCGGCGGGTAGCGCCGCAGGTCGATGCCGGGGATCTGCGCTGCAGTGAAGGCGACCACCTGCGTGTCCGGGTCGTCGCGGTAGACGAGGTTGAAGTCGTGGAAGTCGCGCCCGGCGGCGCCGCAGATGACGATGCGCCTCGGTCCGCCGCCGCTCATCGCCTTCTCAGCCCGGCAGCCGCGTGCGCATGCGCTCAGAGCGCCGGCGCAGCGCCTCGGCGGCGACGAGCAGCAGGCAGGCGAGCAGCACCAGCAGCGTGCCGGCGGCGGTGATGGTCAGGCTGATGTTGTCGTTGATGCCGGCGAACATCTGCCGCGGCAGCGTGCGCTGCCCCGGCCCGGTGAGCAGCAGCGCGACCACAACCTCGTCGAACGAGGTGGCGAAGGCGAACAGCGCGCCCGAGAAGACGCCGGGGAAGATGATCGGCAGCGCCACCTTGCGGAAGGCCAGCCACGGCGGCGCGCCGAGGCTGGCGGCGGCATTGAGCAGGTTGCGGTCGAAGCCTGACAGCGTGGACAGCACGGTGACCAGCACGAACGGGCTGCCCAGCGCGGCGTGCGCCAGCATCAGGCCGAGATAGCCGTCGGTCAGCCCGACGCGGGCGAAGGCGAAGTACACGCCGACGGCGACGATCACCACCGGCACCACCAGCGGCGACAGCAGCACCGCGAAGAGCAGCCGCCGCCCCGGGAAGCGCGCCCGCCAGAAGCCGAAGGCGGCCAGCGTGCCGAGCGCGGTGGCGATCAGCGTCGCGCCCGTGCCGACGATCAGGCTGCTTCGCAGCGCCGGCAGCCACAGCTCGGAGGTGAAGAAGTCCTCGTACCAGCGCAGCGACAGCCCCGGCAGCGGGAAGTGCAGGAACGAGCCGGCCGAGAACGACAGCGGCAGGATGACGCCGATCGGCGCGATCAGGAACACCAGCACGGCGCCGGCGCAGGCCCAGAGCAGCCAGCGCGCGAGGCGCTGGCCGGTGCTCTCGTAGGCGGGTCGCGTCGTCATCCCATCCTGATCTTGTCGATGCCGACCAGCCGGTCGTAGACGTAGTACAGGGCGACGGTCGCCGCCAGCAGCGCCAGCGACAGCGAGGCGGCCATGCCCCAGTTGATCGTCTTGCTGGCGTAGAAGGCGATGAAGTAGCTGAGCATCTGGTCGTCCGGCCCGCCGACCAGCGCCGGCGTGATGTAGTAGCCGAGCGCCTGGATGAACACCATCAGCACGCCGGCGCCCACCCCCGGCAGCGTCTGCGGTGCATAGACGCGCAGGAACGCGGTCCACGGCCGCGCGCCGAGCGACAGCGCGGCGCGCATGTGCACCGGCGGAATGGTGCGCATCACCGCGTACAGCGGCAGCACCATGAACGGCAGCAGCACGTGCGTCATCGCCGTGTAGACGGCGGCGCGCCGGTACAGCATCTCCAGCGGGGCGTCGATGAAGCCGCCCTGCAGCAGCGCCGAGTTGATCACCCCCTCGTGCTGCAGCAGCACGATCCACGCCGAGGTGCGCACCAGCAGCGAGGTCCAGAACGGCAGCAGCACCAGCACCATCAGCACGTTGGCGGTGCGGGCGGGCAAGGTGGCCAACACGTAGGCGAGCGGGTAGCCGAGCAGCAGGCACAGCACCGTCACCGCGCTGGCGATGGCGAAGGTGCGGCCGAGCACCTGCACGAAGATCGCCTCCTCGCGCGGTGCGCCGATGACGGCGCCGTCGGCGGTGCGCTTCAGGTCCACCGCGGCGAGCAGGAACAGCGAGGTGGTCGGCCCGGCGGCGCGGGCGATCGCGCCCCAGGTCTCGGCCTCGCCCCACTTCGGGTCGATCGCCACCAGCGTGTCGCGCGCCGGCGCGTCGAGCGCCTCCGGCAGCTGCCGGCCGGTGGCGAACAGCAGCGAGTGGAAGCCGCTGACGTCGTAGTTCAGCCGGGTGGCCGCCGGCGCCAGCGTGCCGGCGGCGCGCGCCGCGCGCACGTCGTCGATCAGCGCGGCGAAAGTGGCCTCGTCGGGGATCGCCTGCCCGTCCCAGCGGCGGATCTGCTCGCTGACCCGCGGCAGCGCCGCCGCCAGCTCGGTGTCGACGAAGCTCTTCGTCAGCAGCGCGGCGATCGGGCCGAGGAAAGTGAGCAGCAGGAACAGCAGCAGCGGCGCCGTCAGCAGCGCCGCCTTCAGTTTCCTGGCGCGCTCGGCGCGCGCCAGCTGGGCGGCAAGCGTGGGTGCGCGCATCGCGGCGATGACCTCGGCCCCTCACCCCGGCCCTCTCCCCGCGGGCGGGGAGAGGGGGAACCTCGGCCCTACTTCGCCAGCCAGGCGTTGAAGCGCTGGTTCAGCTTGTCGAGGTTCTCCAGCCAGAACTTGTCGTTCAGGTACAGCGAGACCTTAAGGTTGGCCGGGTTGGTCGGCAGGTCGGGCAGCACGCTCTTGTCGACCAGCGCCGTGGCGGCGTTGTGGGTGATGCCGTAGGGGATCTTCGGCGGCAGGTTCTTCTGGTTCTGCGGATCGCTGACGAAGGCGAGGAACTGCTCGGCCTGCGCCTTGTTCGGCGAGCCCTTCATGATCACCCACGAGTCGACCGTGTACAGGCTGCCGTTCCAGCTCATCCGGAAGTTCTTCTTGTCGGTCTTGTTGGCGGCGGCGATGCGGCCGTTGTAGGCGGAGACCATCACCGCCTCGCCGGAGGCGAGCATCTGCGGCGGCTGCGAGCCCTTCTCCCACCAGATCAGGTGCGGCTTGAGCTGCGACAACTTGGCGAAGGCGCGGTCGACGCCGGCCGGCGTGGCCAGCAGCTTGTACACCTCGCCCGGCGGCACGCCGTCGGCGATCAGTGCGATCTCGAGGTTGGTCTTCGGGCCCTTGCGCAGCGCCCGCTTGCCCGGGAACTTCTTGACGTCCCAGAAATCGGCCCAGCTCTTCGGCCCGTCCTTGAACTTGTCGCCGTCGTAGGCCAGCACGAAGTTGTAGACGATCGAGCCGACGCCGCAGTCGTTGACCGCGTCCTTCAGGTACTTGTCGCGGCCGCCGAGCTTGGCCCAGTCGAGCTTCTCGAACAGGCCCTCCTCGCAGCCGAGCAGCAGTTCCTCGCTCTCGACCTGCACCACGTCCCAGTTGTTGGCGCCGCCCTGCAGCTTGGCGCGCAGCACGCCGATGCCGCCGTCCCAGCTCTCGTCGACCATCTTGATCTTGGTCTTGTCCATGAACGGCTTGAAGTAGACCTCCTTCTGCGCGTCCTGGTAGGCGCCGCCCCACGACACCACCGACAGGTCGCGCGCCTGCGCCGCCGCGCTGCCCAGCGCCAGCGCAGCGAGCCCGATCAGCAGTTTCACCGTCTTCGTTTTCATCGTTGCCCTCCTCCTCGTGCGTCGGCGCCGGTCACGCCGGAAAGATGACTGTACTCGCCGCCGGCCAATGGGCGACCGCGCGACTGCCCGCCGGCGGCACCTCGGCGGCGTCCTGGATCGGCACGCTGGCGACGACCTCGCCGGCGGCGCACTTCAGCCGCACCCGCAGGTGGCCGCCGAGGAAGATCGTCTCCTCGACCGTGCCGCCGAGGGAGTTCTCCGGCGTGCCGGGCGCCGCGGCGGTCACCGCGATGCGCTCCGGCCGCACCGCGACCACGGCCCGCCCGGCCTCGCCGCAGGGCGCCGCGGCGAGGCCGCGCAGAAGCGTGCCGTCGGCCAGACGCGCCGTGCAGCGGCCGTCGCTGTGCGACTCGGCCAGTTGCGCCGGCAGCCGGTTGCTCTCGCCGATGAACGAGGCGACGAACAGGTTCGCCGGCCGCTCGTAGATCGTCTGCGGGTCGGCCACCTGCTGGATGCGGCCGAGGTGGAACACCGCGATGCGGTCGGACATCGTCAGCGCCTCGGACTGGTCGTGCGTGACGTACACCATGGTGATGCCGAGCCGCTCGTGCAGGCCGCGCAGCTCCAGCTGCATCTCCTCGCGCAGCTGCTTGTCGAGCGCGCCGAGCGGCTCGTCCATCAGGATCAGCTGCGGCTCGAACACCAGCGCCCGCGCCACCGCGACGCGCTGCTGCTGGCCTCCGGACAGCTGTCCGGGCAGGCGCGACTCGTAGCCGGGCAGGCGCACCATCTCCAGCGCCCGCCTGACCCGTTGCGCGGCGTCGGCCTTGCCGGTGCCGCGCACCGACAGCGGGAAGGCGAGGTTCTCGCCGACCGTCATGTGCGGGAACAGCGCGTAGTTCTGGAACACCATGCCGAAGTTGCGGCGGTACGGCGGCAGCCGCTCGATCGACTCGCCGCGCAGGCGGATGTGGCCGGCGGTGGGCCGCTCGAAGCCGGCCAGCATCATCAGCGTGGTGGTCTTGCCCGAGCCCGACGGGCCGAGCAGCGACAGGAACTCGCCTTCGCCGATCTCCAGGTGCAGGTGGTCGACGACGTTGGCCAGGCCGTCGTAGGTCTTGCAGACGTCGTCGAAGACGACGAAGCCCATGGCGAGCGTCCGATGTGATGCGATGCGTGGGCCGGGCGAAGCGGCGTGCCGGGCAAGGATACCGAGCCGATGCGCCGCCGCGGTGGCGCGGGCTCGAACACGGCGACCCGGGCACGGAAATACACGAGATTCGTGTTATTTTCCGCGCCGTGTCGGGAGTCGGAACGGTGAAGAACGTCACGATCACGCTGGACGAAGAGACGGCCGACTGGGCGCGTCTCGCGGCAGCCCATGAGGCGAAGAGCGTCTCACGCTTCGTCGGCGAGCTGCTGCGCGAACGGATGCGCGACGCCCGCTCCTACGACGAGGCGATGCGCCGGTACCTCGCCCGCCCACCGTTCAGGCAACGCGGGCCGGCCGAGCGCTATCCGTCGCGCGACGAGCTGCACCAACGCAAGGCGAAGAGTTGATGCCGTGACGGCGCCGGTCTTCGTCGACACCAACGTCTTCGTCTACGCCCGCGACGGGCGCGAGCGGACGAAGCAGCCGCGCGCGGCCCAGTGGATCGAGAGGCTGTGGCACGACCGCTGCGGTCGCACCAGCGTGCAGGTGCTGACCGAGTTCTACGTCACCGTGACCCGCAAGTTCAGGACGCCGGTTCCGCCCGACGAGGCGTGGGAAGACGTGGCGAGCCTGCTCGCGTGGCGGCCGCAGCCGGCAGATGCGACGCTGCTGCACCGTGCCCGCGAGATCGAGCGGCTCCACCGGCTGAACTGGTGGGATGCCATGGTCGTCGCCGCGGCGCAGTTGCAGGACTGCGCGCTGCTGCTGACCGAGGACCTGCACGACGGCGCCGTCTTCGGTGCGGTCACGGTGCGCAGCCCGTTCACGCTCGGCGTCGAGGAGGCGCGGGCGGCCTATGCACCGGCGCGCGCGGCCTCGCTGCACCGTCCGCGCGGTCGGCCGCGTCGCGCCGATTTGCCGCAGAAGGATGCGCGCCCCGCGCGCGGCGGCTGAGACCGGCGAAAGCTCCGGGCGAGCCGGGGTCGCGAGCCCGGCCGGCGCTCCCCGTCGCCTACTGCAGGCCGACGGCGTAGCTCTCGGTGTCGCGCAGCGCCTGCGTGAAGCGCGCCAGCATCTCGTCGATCTCGCCCGGCTCGATGACCAGCGGCGGGCACAGCGCCACCGAGTCGCCGAGCGGCCGCACGATGAGGCCGTGCGCGTGCGCGCGCTCGGCGAAGTGCGCG
>JBHJND010000218.1:0-1723 GCA_048497655.1 Caballeronia novacaledonica | reverse complement strand
ACGTCCTCGCGCATCCGCACCAGCTGCTCGGTGCCGCCGGGGGCGAGGTTGAGACGACGCAGCAGTTCCTGCCGGCGCGACTCGGCGGCGACGTGCAGTGCGATGCCGTTGGCGGCCGACGGGTCGTTGCGATAGCGGTCGATGGCGCGTTCCAGCCGCGCGCGGTCGGCGCCGAAGCGGCCGGCCAGCTTCAGCAGGAAGTCTATGCGCTGTTCCGACGTCAGCGACGCGTAGGCGCTGAGCAGTTCGCCGGCGAGCGCGACGCCGGAGGATTCGCCGCGCTCGGACAGCAGCGCGTCGGCGAGCTTGACGAGATCCTGGGCGTTCGATCGGCCGACCAACCGCATCAGGTTGCCGATGATTCCCGGTCCCGGTGAGACGCCGGGCGGCGAGCGATCGTCCTGTTCCATGGCGCTTCCTTGGCCGGTTCGCGGTCAGAGGCTGGCCAGCGTGTCGGCCACCGTCGGCCAGGCCAGTCGCAGCCGCAGTTCGCTGCCTACGCGCTCGCCGATGATCCTCCGCGACTCGCTCATGAAGGAATACATCATCGGACTGACGGCGGCGCGCAACTGCGCCCGCGGCAGCCTTGGTGGGCGCGGCAGGCCGCAGCGGTCGGCGACGAGGTCGAAGTACTCGCCCATCTTCAGCTGCGAGCGGTCGACCGCGTTGTAGAGGCGGCCGCGACCGCCGCGAAAAAGCGCGGCGATGCGGATGCGCGCCAGGTCCTCGGCGTGGATGTGGTTGGAGAAGACATCGTCCTGCGGCGCCAGGGCCGGTGCGCCGCTGCGCAGGCGCGCCAGCGGCAGCCGGTCGTGCGCATAGATGCCCGGGGCGCGCACCACGCTGCCGCGGGCGGCGCGCACCGCCCGCTCGGCGTCGAGCCGACGCCAGCCACGGTCGTTGGCCGGCGCCGCGGGCGCGGTCTCGTCGACGCGGCCGCCGGCGCGGTCGCCGTAGACGCCGGTGGTGCTGACGTAGACCAGCCGCGCCGGCCGGCGACGCAGCGCCGCCAGCAGCGCACGGGTGCGCGGATCGCGGCGGCCGTCGTTCTCCGGCGGCGGGGCGAGATGAATGACGCGGCCGCGGAAGCCGGCCAGTCGCGCCAATGAACTTCGCCGGTCCAGGTCGCCGACGATCGGCGTCGCGCCGGCGGCGCGCAGCAGCGGCACGCGCTGCGGCGACGAAGTCAGGGCGACGATGCGAAAGCGCGCGGCGAGCCGTGCGACAATCCGCCCGCCGACGTCGCCGCAACCCACGATCAGCAGCGGCGGCCGGCCGAGGCGACGACGCCCGCGCGGCTTGTGTCCGGAGTGCGCGGGCGTTGCCTTTTCCATCTGCGCATTCTATGAGCCACAAGGTCACCATTCGCGCCTCTGGCCGCGAATTCACCGTCGAGGACGACGAGACGATCCTCGCCGCCGCGCTGCGCAGCGGCGTCGGCCTGCCCTACGGCTGCAAGAACGGCGCCTGCGGCACCTGCAAGGCGACCGGCCTCGAGGGCGAGTGGACGCAGGGGCCGCATTCGGCCTCCGCGCTGACCGCCGACGAGCAGGCGGGCCGCAGGCTGCTGGTGTGCTGCAGTCGGCCGAAGACCGACCTCGTGATCGAGGCGCGCGAGCTGTCCGGCTTCGGCGACATCCCGATCAGGAAGATGCCCTGCCGCATCGCCTCGATCGAGCGGCCGGCGCCCGACGTGTCGATCGTCACCCTGCAGCTGCCGGCG
>JBHJND010000217.1:0-2363 GCA_048497655.1 Caballeronia novacaledonica | reverse complement strand
GGCAAAGACGATCCGCATGCAGCCGCCGGCGTCGCCGAGGGCGGCCGGGCCCGACCTCGGCGCCTTCCTCAGCCTCGGCTTCCGGCCGCTGTACCTGCTCGGCGTCGCCTGGGCCGTGGTCGCTGTCGTGCTGTGGGTGTTCGCGCCGCAGTGGCTGCAGCCGCCGCTCGCCGGCGTGGCCTGGCACGCGCACGAAATGCTGTGGGGATTCATCGCCACCATCGCGGTCGGCTTCCTGATGACCGCCGGCGCCAACTGGACCGGCCTGAACCCAATGCCGGCCGGCTTGCTCGTCGCAGCTGTCGCGCTGTGGGTGACCGCCCGCGCCGGCCTGCTGGCCGGCGGCGACTTCGGCTTCGTCATTGGCGCCGCCGCCGAGATCGCCTTCTTCCTGCTCGCCGCCACGGCGATCGGTCGGGTGGTCGCCAAGACCCGCAACCGCCGCAACTACGCAGTCCCGTTCATGCTGGCCGCACTGGCGGCAGCCGACGCCGCCTTCCTGCTCGCCGCCTGGCAGGGCGACCACGCGCGGCTGATGCATCGCTTCGACGCCGGCTTGCTGGTGATGGCGCTGATCGCGCTGCTGGTGGCGCGCCGTGTCATCCCCTTCTTCGCCATGCGCGCCGTGGCCGGACTTCAGATTCCGCTGCACGAGCGCACCGGGCTGGCGCAACTCGGCGCCGGCGCGCTGGCGATCGCCGCACTGCTGACCGGCCCGGGATGGCTGACCGCCGCGGCGCTGGCGGTCGCGGGCGGCCTCGCCCTCGTCCAGACGATCGCCTGGCGACCGTGGGCGGTGCGGCGCGTGCCGCTGCTGTGGATCCTCTACCTCGGCTACGCCGCGCTCGGCGCCGGGCTGCTGGTCGCCGCGGCACAGACTGCCGGCGTCGAACTGCGCAGCGCCGTGCACGTGCACCTGATCGCGATGGCGGGCTTTTCGGTGCTGATCATCGGCATGGTCACGCGCACCGCGCTCGGTCATCTCGGCCGCCCACTCGCCGTCGATCGCAGCATGCTTGCCAGCTACGTCTGCGTGATCACCGCGGCGGCGCTGCGCCTCGTCGCGCTGTGGCCGTCGGAATTCAGCCTGCCGGCGCTGCACGCGTCGGCCGTGGCCTGGGTCGTTGGCTTCGCGTTGTACCTGTGGCGCTTCGCTCCCTGGCTGATCCGCCCGCGCGCCGACGCCGCCGGGCGGGTCACCCTCGTGAGGCCGGCATGACCTACGTCGTCACCGAGTCGTGCATCAAGTGCAAGTACACGGACTGCGTCGACGTCTGCCCGGTGGACGCCTTCCGCGAGGGCAGGAACATGCTGGTGATCGACCCCGACGACTGCATCGACTGCGCGGTGTGCGTGCCCGAGTGCCCGGTCGAGGCGATCTTCGCCGAGGACGACGTGCCGGCCCACCAGCAGGACTTCATCGCCGAGAACGCGACGCTGGCGAAGAAGTGGCCGGTGATCGCGCGCATCAAGCCGGCGCCGCTCGATGCCGACCAGTGGGCCAAGGTCCGCGACAAGCGTGCCCTGCTCGACCACCGCGGCGCTGCGGGCGCGGCCGCCGACTCGCCCGGACCGTCCGACACTGCCGGGGCCGATGACGAGGAGCCGAGATGCGCCTGACGACGATGACCGACTACGCGATGCGCCTGCTGATGTACCTGGCGCACGCCCCGGACCGCCTTTGCACGATCGCCGAGATCGCCGGTGCCTACGGCGTTTCCGAGGCGCACCTGATGAAGGTCACGCACCAGCTCGGCGTGGCCGGCTTCATCGAGACCGTGCGCGGCAAGGGCGGCGGCATGCGGCTGGCGGCGCCGCCGACGACCATCAACCTGGGCGAGGTCGTCCGCGCAATCGAACCCGACTTCGCCCTGGTCGAGTGCTTCGGCAGCGGCAACCGTTGCACGCTGACCGAGTACTGCCGCCTGGCCGGCATCTTCGGCGGCGCGCTCGAAGCCTTTCTCGCGCACCTGGACCGCCACACATTGGCCGACCTGGTGCCGGACCGGCCGGCAGCGACGACCCCGGCCCGGTCGGACCGCTCGCGCGCACGCCCGCGGGCGGCCTGAGCGGCGGACGTGCCGGATTCGCCAACGACGGCCATCCCACCGACCCAGCACAGGAGCATCGACGATGCCGTGCGCCGAGGGGACGCGCCACCGGTTCAGGCGTTCTCGAAGCCTTCGAGCACCCTCGCCGCATTGATGCCGAGTTCGGCGGCCGCGTAGCCGCCCTCCAGGATCAGGGCGGTTGGCAGGCGCAGTCGCGCAATCCTCGTCCCGAGGCGGCGGAAGTCGTCCGACTGCAGCCGGAACGTCGTCAGCGGGTCGCCGGCGTAGGTGTCCAGCCCCAGCGAGACGACC
>JBHJND010000216.1:0-5883 GCA_048497655.1 Caballeronia novacaledonica | reverse complement strand
GCGCCAGCTGGTCGAAACCATCACCACGCACGTCGATGTCGACGGTCGCGGCGCGCGTGCCCGCGCACTCGACCTGCTGCGCGAGGTCGGGATCACCTCGCCGGAGCGCCGCTTCGACCACTATCCGCACCAGTTCTCCGGCGGCATGCGGCAGCGGGTGGTGATCGCGCTGGCGCTGGCCGCCGAGCCCAAGCTGATCATCGCCGATGAGCCGACCACGGCCCTGGACGTCTCGATCCAGGCGCAGATCATCCAGCTGCTGAAGACGCTGTGCCGGGAGAAGCGCACAGCGGTGATGCTGATCACGCACGACATGGGCGTGATCGCCGAGACCGCCGACCGCGTGGCGGTGATGTACGCCGGCCGCATCGCCGAGATCGGCCCGGTGGCCGAGGTGATCCATCGGCCGCAGCATCCGTACACGGTCGGGTTGATGGGCTCGATCCCGAGCATGGAGCACGAGATCGAGCGGCTGGCGCAGATCGAGGGAAGCATGCCGCGGCTCACCGAGATCCTGTCGGGCTGCGCCTTCCATCCACGCTGCGAGAAGGCGTTCGCGCGCTGCAGCCGCGAGCGGCCCGAGCTGATGCCGGCCGGCACCTCGCAGGCAGCGTGCTGGCTGCACGATGCCGGCGGCGGGAGGATTGCCGCATGAGCGCCGTTCGCAGGCCCGCAGACAACGCCTTCGCGCCCGGCGACGCCATCGTCAAGGCCGAGGGCATCTCCAAGTACTTCGACGTCTCGCCGCCGTGGCTCAACCGGATGCTCGAACGCAAGCCGCGGACGATCCTGCACGCCGTCGACGATGTCAGCTTCGAGATCCGCCGCGGCGAAACGCTTGCGCTGGTCGGCGAATCGGGCTGCGGCAAGTCGACTGTGGCGCGCCTGCTGGTGAACCTGTATGCGCCGACCCGGGGCCGCGTCGAATTCTTCGGCCACGACCTGCGCGAGATGAACGCCGCCGCCGGCCGCAGCCTGCGGCAGAAGCTGCAGATGATCTTCCAGGACCCCTATGCCAGCCTGAACCCGCGCTGGCGGGTCGCCGACATCGTGGCCGAACCGCTGAAGGCGCACGGGCTGATGTCGGATCCGCAGAGCGTCACCGCCCGCGTCGACGAACTGCTCAAGCTGGTGCGCCTGTCGCCTGCCGACAAGGCCAAGTACCCGCACCAGTTCTCAGGCGGACAGCGGCAGCGCATCTCGATCGCCCGCGCGCTGGCGACCAATCCCGAGTTCCTGGTCTGCGACGAGCCGACCTCGGCGCTCGACGTCTCGGTGCAGGCGCAGGTGCTGAACCTGATGAAGGACCTGCAGCGCGAACTCGGCCTGACCTACCTGTTCATCTCGCACAACCTGGCGGTGGTGCACCACATCTCCGACCGCGTCGGCGTGATGTACCTCGGGCGGATCGTCGAGCTGGCGCCCAAGAGCCGGCTGTTCGCCGCGCCGAGCCATCCGTACACGCGGATGCTGCTCGACGCGATCCCCGACCTCGACATGACCGGCCGCGCGCGTACGCCGGTGGCCGGCGAGGTGCCGAATCCCCTCAATCCCCCGCCGGGCTGCACCTTCCATCCGCGCTGCCCGCATGCCAACGAGCGCTGCAGGCGGGAGGCGCCGGTGCTGAAGCTGCAGCGCGGCGAGGCGCTGGTGGCCTGCCACGCGGTGGAGGAAGGCCGCATCGGCTGAAGGCGCGCAGTCCGGGCAATCCCGGCTGGGCAGGCGGGCGCCGCTGCGGCAGGCTGCGCCCTTCCTGCCGAACGAAGATGAACCGGACCCCATTGCTTCTTGCCGCCCTGCTGGCGGCCCCGCTGGCCGTCGACGCGCAGGTCGTCCAGACCCGCGAGCACGCGGTGCGGATCGCCACGGTCACCGAGGGCCTCGACCGGCCGTGGGGGCTCGCCTTCCTGCCCGACGGCCGCATGCTCGTCAGCGAGCGTCCGGGCCGGCTGCGCGTGGTCGGCAGGGACGGCAGGCTCGACCCGGTGCCGGTGGCCGGCCTGCCGCGCATCGACGCGCAGGGGCAGGGCGGACTGCTCGACGTCGTGCTGCATCCGAAGTACCGCGACAACGGCTGGATCTACTGGAGCTACGCCCAGCGCGACGCCGCCGGCGACAACGGCACCGAGGTGGCGCGCGGCCGGCTCGGTGGGGGGCCCGGCGCGTGGAGGATGGACAACGTCGAGGTCATCTTCCGCATGGCGCCGAAGTCGAGCGGCGGCCTTCACTTCGGTTCGCGGCTGGTGTTCGATCGCGAAGGGCTGCTCTACGTCACGCTCGGTGACCGCGGCGAGATGGCGCGGGCGCAGAAGCTCGACGACCACGCCGGCAAGATCCTGCGCCTGACCGACGACGGGCGGCCGGCGCCGGGCAATCCTTTCCTCGGCGATCCGAAGGCGAGGCCGGAGATCTTCGCGCTCGGCAACCGCAACGTGCAGGGCGCGGCGCTCAGTCCTTCGACCGGCGTGCTGTGGGCGCACGAGCACGGGCCGCAGGGCGGCGACGAACTGAACGTCATCAAGGCGGGCTTCAACTACGGCTGGCCGGTGATCACCTACGGCGTCAACTACGTGACGGGCACGAAGATCGGTGAAGGCACCGGCAAGCCCGGCATGGCGCAGCCGGTCAAGTACTGGGTGCCGTCACCGGCCCTTTCCGGCATGGCCTTCTACGAGGGCGACCGTTTTCCCAGGTGGCGCGGCAACGTGCTGATCGGCGCGCTGCGCGGGCAGAGCGTGATCCGCGTGCAGCTGGACGGCGAGAAGTTCGTCGCGGACGAATTGATGCTGTCGGGCGCCGTGCCGCGCATCCGCGACGTGCGCATCGGGCCGGACGGCCTCGTCTACCTGCTGACCGACCTGCCGAACGGCGCCATCCTGCGGCTGGAGCCGGCGGGCTGACTCAGTCTGCGCTGCCCCCGGTCGCTGCGGCTGGCGCCCCCGCGTTGCACGTCGCTGTCCGGCAGCGGCCCGCCGACAGCTGCCCGATCAGTTCGTGGAAGGCCTGCCGGTACTGCTCGGGGAACTGGCTGTGCAGCCGGCTGTGCGTGCCGTCGGGGAACTCGACCCAGTGCACGCCCGGTCCGGCGGCGTCGCGCAACTGGCGGCCGAGCTCGACCGGCACCGTGCGGTCCCGGCCTCCGTGCAGCATCCACACCGGCGCGTCGACCGCACCGATGCGTGCACCGGCGTCGAACTCCATCGTCGTCAGCAACGCGCCGACACGCCCCCAGAAGCCGGCCGCCGCCGCCACGTCGGGCAGGCTGGTGAAGGTCGACTCAAGCGCGAGCGCCCCGTACTGGCTGCCGCAGCGCAGTTCGCTGGCCACCATCACGGCGACCGCGCCGCCCAACGAGTGGCCGTAGATCACCCGCTTGCGCGGATCGGGCTGGCGCATCGCCAGATCGTCCCAGGCGCGCCGGGCGTCGGCGACGATGGTCGCTTCCGACGGGACGATCGGCGTGCTGTCGCCCCAGCCCCGGTAGTCGACGGCGACGATCGAGAAGCCGGCCTCGCGCAGCGCCTCCATCTTCGGCAGGTTCTGGTACAGGTTGCGGAAGGTGCCGTGCAGGTACAGCAGCGTCGGCGCGGCGGGGTCGGCGTTCGGCAGCCACCACAGGGACAACTGCTGCGTGCCGTCGTTGCCGTTGACCGGCACCAGGTGGCGCTCGTCGCCCGGGCGCAGGCCGACGAAGCCGGCCGGCTGGCCCGGCGTCGGCCGCAGCGCCAGCGCGTGCTGCTTGTCGACCAGCCAGGCGCAGCCCGCCAGCGACAGCACCAGCAGCAGGCCGGCCGCACGCAGCAGGCGGGCCGCAACGCCGGTCAGCGCAGCATCCGCCACAGCTGCGGCTCGAGACTCGCCGCCGCCATCAGGCCGCCCATCATTGCGCCGGTGACGCCCGGCGTGCAGGCATCCTGGCCGGCAAGCAGCAGGCCGCCGATCGGCGTGCGCGGCCGCAGTGCCGGCGAGAGGAACCGCTGCGGCGTGGTCGCCAGCCCGTACATCGCGCCGTGCTCGGCGCCGGTGAAGCTGGCTACCGTTATCGGCGTCGACGCCTCCGCGAACTGCACCATCGGCAGCAGCGCCGGGAAGTGCTCGCCGAACTGTGCCAGCAGGCCGCGGGTCAGCTTCTCCTTCAGTTCGGCGTAGTCCTTCTCGCGAGCCGCGCCGGCCGCCATGCCGTCGGGGTCGTCCGAGTGGTCCCAGCGGGAGAAGGCGCTCCAGTTCACCAGCGCGACGATCTCGCAGGTGTGCCGCTTCTGCGGGCCCGGGTCGTGCGACGGGTCGCGCAGCGAGGGGAAGGCGACGAACAGCGCCGGCGCGCGCGGCTGGCCGGCCGGATCGTCCCAGCCCCGGTTGACGTCCCACGACTCGTAGATCCAGGTGTTGGCGGCGTCCGCGCCCGCCTGCCCGATTTCGCCCGCCAGGCCGAGGTACAGGCCGACGTAGCCGGTCGAGGCCTGCAGCTCGGCGAGGTCACTCGCCCAGCCGTAGTCGACCTCGCCGGAGGGCAGCAGCCGCATCGTGTTGTGCGCGCCGGCGTCCGAGATGACGCAGCGCGTCTCGATCTGCTCGCCGCTGCGCAGGCGCACGCCGTTGACGCGGCGGTCCCGCACCGTGATGCCGGCGACCTCGGCGCGGGTGCGGATCTCGCCGCCGCCCTCGCCGATCGTGCGGCCGAGTTCGCGCGCGAACACCGCGCTGCCGCCGACCGGATACCAGGCGCCGTCGAGGTACGAGCGGGTGACCATCGCGTGCACGCCGAACGAACTCTCGGCCGGCCGGCTGCCGTAGTCGATCCACTGCGCGGTCAGCGCCGCGCGCAGCTTCGGATCCTCGGTGAACTCCTGCACCACCTCCCAGGTCGTGCGGCCGACCCAGCGCTCGATCTCCCGGCGCCGCAGCCAGGCCAGCGGCGCGGCCAGCGGTCCCGGCATGCTGCGGGCCATGAACACGGTGCCCATCGTCGCCGCGGCGCGGTCGACCGCGTCGAAATAGCGGTCGATGCCGTCCGCTTCGCGCGGGAAGGCGTCCTTCAGCACGGCGATGAGCGCGGTGCGCGGCGGCGCGAACGGCAGCGTCAGGCCCGGCAGGCGGATGCGGTCGTAGGCGCCGGCGATCGGCGCCATCTGGATGCGGCCGCCGGAAAGATGGTCGAGCAGCCGCCGGTTGGTCTCGCCCGGGCCGAAGCCGCCGAGGTAGTGCACGCCGACGTTGAAGCGCCAGCCCCGGCGCTGGAACGACTGCGTCAGCCCGCCCGGCTGGGCATGCCGCTCGAGAAGCAGCACCCGCTTGCCGCAGGTCGACAGCGCAGCGCCGGCGGCGAGCCCGCCGATTCCGGAGCCGACGACGATCGCATCCCAGGACGTCTTCATTCTTCCCTCCGGCGCCAATCAGAACAGCCCGGCGGCCGGTGGCGTTGACAGCGGTCAACAGCCGTCGACCGGTTCGCCGCTGGTGGCGAGCAGCGCGAACGAAGCGAGCCAATGCGTGCCGGCGTAGTCGCCTTCCGTGGCGGCGGCGAACGACGCCCGCAGATGCTCCGTCGCGGCGCGCGCTGCCGTTTCCTGCAACCGCGGCGGCAGCAGTGGCCGCAATTGCCGCCAGCACCAGGCGCGCGACAGGTTCAGCCCGTGCAGGTGGACGATCTTCGCGTCGGCCGGATCGGCGACCGGTACCGGTGCCAGCCACGCTGCCAGTGCGGCTTCGGCAGGGGCGAACTCCGCCCACCACGTCGCCCATCGATCGGCCGGCAGCAGGCGCGCCATCAGCAGGGCCTCGCACAGTCCGCCGGAAAGGAAATCGTCGCCGCCCGGCTCGTAATTGGCCGGGTAACGGCGGTCGTTGCCGAACCAGCGGCGCGCGCGCTCGTCGATCGAAGCG
>JBHJND010000215.1:0-2293 GCA_048497655.1 Caballeronia novacaledonica | reverse complement strand
CTGGCGTCGTGATAGCCGGAGACCACCAGCTTCGACCCCTCGACCGCCTTTGCCATGCGGATGGCGGGCCGCAGCAGCATCGGCGCGTCATCCGGCAGGTCGGCCTTGCCGACCTCGAAGTAGACCTTGCCCAGCACCCGCACGATGCTCGGCACGGCGGCCTTGGGCGCCGCCGGCTTGGTGCCTGCCTGGCCGATCACGTTGCCGATGGCCACGGCGATCGCGAACAGCGACACGACGATCGCCAACGTGACCGCGATGAAGACCGCGTAGCCGGTCTCCCTGTCCTCTTCCTCGAACACCGCGTCCGCCCCTCAGCGCAGGATGATGTCGACGCGGCGCGCGTCGGCGTCGGTGCCCTGGCCGACGATGACATCGGTCGGCTTCACCAATGCGATCCGCTCGGCCGCCACTCCGTCCGCCACCAGCGCATCGCGCACGGTCATCGCGCGCAGCTTGGCGAGTTCCAGGTTCTTAGCAGTGTCGCCGCTCGGGTCCGCATAGCCCGACAGCTCGACCTTGGCGTCCGGGGTGGCTTTCAGCGCCTGCGCATAGCCGTCGACGATGCGCTTGCCGGCCGCCGAGATGGCGTCGGAGCCGCTCTCGAAGTGGACCCGGTTCGGCACGCCGACCACGACCAGCACCGGCACCGGCACCGCGACCGCCACGGCCACGGGTGCGGGCGAGGCCGCCACCGGGGCGGGCTTGCCGCCGTGGATGGTGGCGATGATCGGCACGATCAGCAGGGCGACGATGTTGATGATCTTGATCAGCGGGTTGACCGCCGGGCCGGCGGTGTCCTTGTAGGGGTCGCCGACCGTGTCGCCGGTCACCGCCGCCTTGTGCGCGTCGGAGCCCTTGCCGCCGTGGTGGCCTTCCTCGATGTACTTCTTGGCGTTGTCCCAGGCGCCGCCGCCGGTGGTCATCGAGATGGCGACGAACAGGCCGGTGACGATCGTGCCCATCAGCACGCCGCCGAGCGCCTCGGGGCCGAGCACGATGCCGACGACGATCGGCACGATCACCGGCAGGATCGACGGGATCATCATCTCCTTGATCGCCGAGGTGGTCAGCATGTCGACCGCGCGGCTGTAATCCGGCTTGGCCGTGCCTTCCATGATCCCCTTGATCTCGCGGAACTGGCGGCGCACTTCCTCGACCACGCTGCCGGCGGCGCGGCCCACGGCTTCCATCGCCATGGCGCCGAACAGGAACGGGATCAGGCCGCCGATGAACAGGCCGACGATCACCATGTGGTTGGACAGGTCGAAGGTCACCTTCAGCCCGGCCTGCTCCAGCCCGCCGGTGTAATCGGCGAACAGCACCAGCGCGGCCAGGCCGGCCGAGCCGATCGCATAGCCCTTGGTCACCGCCTTGGTGGTGTTGCCCACCGCGTCGAGCGGGTCGGTGATCGCACGCACTTCCTTCGGCAGGCCGGCCATCTCGGCGATGCCGCCCGCGTTGTCGGTGATCGGACCGTAGGCGTCGAGCGCGACGATGATGCCGGTCATCGACAGCATCGCGGTGGCAGCCACGGCGATGCCGTACAGACCGGCCAGCCAGTAGGAGGCGAGGATGGCGGCGGAGATCGCCAGCACCGGCCAGGCGCAGGCCTTCATCGACACGGCGATGCCGGCGATGATGTTGGTGGCATGGCCGGTGGTCGAGGCCTGCGCGACGTACTTGACCGGCGCGAACTGGGTGCCGGTGTAGTACTCGGTGATGTAGACCAGCGCGGCGGTCAGCGCCAGGCCGACCACCGCCGACAGGTACAGGTTCATCACGGTGACGCCGCCGCTGGCGGCGACGGGGCCGAGGATCCAGTTCGTGACCGGCCAGAAGAGCACCAGCGAGATGACGCCGGCGACGATCAGGCCGCGATACAGCGCGTTCATGATCTTGCCGCCCTCGCGGGCCTTGACAAAGAAGCAGCCGACGATCGAGGCGATGATCGACACGCCGGAGATCGCCAGCGGGTAGACGATGCCAGCATCGCCGCCGGCCTTGAAGAAGAAGCCGCCGATCAGCATGGTGGCGATCACGGTCACCGCGAACGTCTCGAACAGGTCCGCCGCCATGCCGGCGCAGTCGCCCACGTTGTCACCGACGTTGTCGGCGATCACCGCCGGGTTGCGCGGATCGTCCTCGGGAATCCCTGCCTCGACCTTGCCGACCAGGTCGGCGCCGACGTCGGCGCCCTTGGTGAAGATGCCGCCGCCAAGACGGGCGAAGATCGAGATCAGCGAGGCGCCGAAGGCGAAGCCGATCATCGGGTGCAGCAGTTCACGGGTGT
>JBHJND010000214.1:0-1697 GCA_048497655.1 Caballeronia novacaledonica | reverse complement strand
TGCGCAGCTCCTCGATGAGTTCGGGCGAGCAGCGCGCGCGCGGCAGCGTCACCTGCGAGTACTCCCAGGTGTCGGCCATGCGACCAACGCGGTCATGCAGCTTCACCAGCTGGTACTTGGCCATGATCTGCTGCCGGTCGGTTTCCTTCGGACGCGGGATCACGTCCTTGATGACCTTGAACACGTAAGGGTAGGACGGCAGCGTGAACACCGACATCACCAGCCCCTTGATGCCGGGGGCGATGACGAACTTGTCGGTCGAGTGGCGCAGGTGGTGCAGGAAGTCGCGGTAGAAGAGCGTCTTGCCCTGCTTCTGCAGGCCGACCATCGTGTACAGCTCGGAGGGCGGCTTGTGCGGCAGCAGCGTGCGCAGGAAGTCGACGTACGCGCTCGGCGCCTCCATGTCGACCAGGAAGTAGGCGCGCGTGAACGAGAACAGCGTCGCCATCAGGTCGGTGGTGAGGATCACCGTGTCGATGTAGATGCGGCCGCGCTCGTCGCGCAGCAGCGGCACGGCGATCGGCGTGAGCCGCGTGCCGTTGATCAGGCGGCCGACGATGTAGGCGCCCTTGTTGCGGAAGAACAGGCTGGACAGCACCTGGATCTGGCAGTCGGGCTCGGCGTGCCACGGGCGGGCGAACGCCTCGCGGCGGCGGTGCGCCTCGCACACGGCGCGGATCACGCGGCGGATGTCGCGCTCGACGTCGACGAACGGGCAGGCCAGACCGAAGTCGATGATGATCTGCCGCAGCGTGGCGCGCAGCCCGGTCTTGCCTTCGCCCGCGCCCGGGTAGTAGCTGCGGTAGCTCGGCGGGTCGGAGTCCATGTAGTCGGTGGCCACGCCGGGCCGCACGAACAGGAACTCGTTGCGGAAGTAGTCGCGCGCCAGCAGCTTGGTGCACACCGAGTTGAAGAAGGTCTCGGCGCACTCCGGCTGCCGGTGCTCGGCAAGCAGCCGCACGTAGTGCCGCTTGACCGAGGCCCAAAGCGCGTCGCGTTCGCCGTCGCTAAGCGCGTCGAGGTCGAAATCGGCGCGCACCCGCGCCACCGCCTCGTTGGCGCGCTGGTCGTAGAAGTCGATCCGGCTGCGCGCCGACTCCTGCATGCGCCGCCAGGCGCCGCTCTCGTAGCGGCTCTTCGCCTGCTGGGCGACGTAGCGGAACAGGCGATAGTGGCGGTCGAAGCCCTCGAGGATGGCCTGGGCGATGGCCGCCGGCTGCGGCGCCGATCGGTCGGCGGTGCGCCCGGCGAGGTGGGGTGCGATGGGTTCGTTCATTGCCGATTACGAGTTGACGCCGGTCTGGCGCGGGGTGACGGCCAGCCACACGGCCAGCGCGCCGAAGGCGGTGCCGAGCAGCCAGCGCTGCATTTTCATCCACAGCGGGCGGGTGGCGAACCACGCCGAGAGCGCGCCCGCCACGGTGACCAGCAGGCCGTCGACCACGGTGGACACCAGCAGGTGGACCATGCCGAGCAGCAGGCTTTGCGCGAACACCGGCCCGGCGGCCGGCTCGACGAACTGCGGGAACAGCGACAGGTAGAACACCGCCACCTTCGGGTTGAGCAGGGCGGCGATCGTCGCCTGGCGGAACAGCACGCGGTCGGGCACCGGCTCGAGCGGCTGCGGGTTGAACGAGATGCCGCCGCCGCGCAGCGTGTTGACGGCCAGCCAGAGCAGGTACGCGGCGCCGGCGAGC
>JBHJND010000213.1:0-3641 GCA_048497655.1 Caballeronia novacaledonica | reverse complement strand
CCAAGCCCGCGAAGGCGGCGCCGAAGAAGGCCGCCAGGCCCGCCGTCAGGCCAGCCGTCAGGCCCGCGCCGAAGCCTGCGGCGAAACCGGCCGCCAAGGCCGCTGCGAAGGCGGCGCCGAAGAAGGCGCCGAAAGCAGCCCCCAAGGAAGCGGCCGCCGTCAGCAAGTCGAAGGCGGCGGCAGCCAGGCCGGCCGCGGTGAAGTCGCCGTCCGCCGCGCCCTCGGCAGGGGCAGCACGCCCGGCGCCGGCGCCCAAGCCGGCCGCTCCGGCCAGCGCCAAGGAAGTGGCGGCGGCGCACGAGTACCTGCTCAGCCGCTCGGCCCACCGCAGCGAGGAGCCGGTGGTGATGAACGGCCGCCGGCTGCCGAGCGAAGAGCAACTGCTCAGGATGCCGGATGCGGCCTACATGAACGAAGACCAGCTGGCCTTCTTCAAGTACCGGCTGCAGCGGATGGAGATGGAACTGCTCGCCAATGCCGGCGAGACGACCGAGCATCTGCGCGAGACGGTGATCGTGCCCGACCCGGCCGACCGCGCGACGATCGAGGAAGAGCATGCGCTGGAACTGCGCACTCGCGATCGCGAACGCAAGCTGCTGAAGAAGGTGCAGTCGGCGCTGCAGCGCATCGACAGCGGCGACTACGGCTTCTGTGAAGAGACAGGCGACCCGATCGGCATCCCGCGGCTGCTTGCGCGCCCCACGGCGACGCTTTCGCTCGAGGCGCAGCAGCGGCGCGAACTGAAGCAGAAGCTGTTCGGCGACTGACGCCCCGGCTGGCGCACCGCGCCGGCATCCGTGGCCCGCGGCGTGCCGCCGCGATGTTCTAGCCCGTTGGCGGTACGACTGATTCGACGCCTTAGTCCGTACGCATCGGTGCGTCGAGGGGCAAAGTTGTTATAGTCGTTCGCGGCACAATTTCATCTCGTGCCGTGCAGTCGGCACCGCGCCGGCAACGGCCGGGCTGCCCTCTGCGGCAGCGACTGGGCGGCGGCATTGCCCGGTGGGCCGGGACGTTGAAGCCTCTCGGGGTCTCCGGAACAGAGCGGAACAGGCGGTGGTTTTTTCCTTTTTCAAGAAGGACCCGAAGGACGCCGGGAAGGTCGCCGGCGGCCGCGGCAAGGCGTCGGCGGCGCCGCGCACCGGCGGCGGCGCCGAAGTGGCGACCCGTCCGATGCCCAAGCCTATCGGTCGTCCCCTGCCCGGGCCGATCAACCGTACCCTCGACCGCTCGAGCCTGCCGTCGACCGGCATCCCGGTCACCGAGACCGCGCTGCCCGACCGGGAGCGGCAGCGCGACCATGCGCGCAAGACGGCGGCGAAGATCGACGCGATCGAGGCCGAGATGGCGCGGGATCTGTTGCACGGCCTGAATCGCGGCTCGGGCTCCCCCGCGCCGGCACCGGCGCCCGCTCCGGCAACGATCGTCCGGTCGGGTAACACCCTGCCGCCGATGAGCAGGGCGACCACGATCATCGCCCCCGCGCTCGACATGAATTCGGAAATTCTCGCCGGCGACGCCGATGCCATCGAGATCAACACCTCGGGCGGCAGCTCGGTCATCGACGAGACGGCGATCCTCTTCTCCAACGGCCAGTTCGATGCGGCCGAGGCCGTGCTGCGTGCCGGACTGCGGCGCGACGACCTCGGCAGCGCCACCCGCAACGCCTGGCTCATGCTTTTCGAGCTGGTCAACCAGCGCGGCGACCGGTCGGCGTTCGAGCAGCTGACGATGGACTACGCGCTGCGTTTCGAGAATTCGCCGCCGGCCTGGATGGACTACGTCGAGATCGCCCCCGGCCGGCCGGCCGCCGGCGCTGCTGCGCCGCCAGCGCCGCAGAGCGGCGCGCCGAGCATTCGGCTGCCGCCGCAGATCGATGCCGGCATCGTTGCTCAACTCGAGCAGTTGCGCGGGCTGACGGCGGCGCACGCCGCGGTGCAGCTCGACCTGTCGGACGCGCGGTCGGTCGACTTCGCCGGCGCCAGTCTGTTGCTGCGCGTGCTCGGCGCGTTCAGGCGCTCACAACGCGAACTGACTCTGGTCGGCGCGGCAGGCTTCGCCGACGTGCTGTCGCGCTCGGTCGAGTCCGGCCGTCGCGATCCGTCCGATGCCCTGTGGATGCTGCTGCTCGAAGTGCTCCGCACGCTGAACAGGCACGAGGAGTTCGAGGAGGCAGCGATCCAGTACTGCATCACCTTCGAGGTCTCGCCGCCGTCCTGGGAGCCGCCGGCCGCCAACCTGAAGGTGGCCGCCGCAGCCAACGCGCCGGCTGCCGCAGCCGACAGCGCAGCGGCGGCGCCGCTCGAACTGCGTGGCGTGGTCGAGGGCGATGGCGAGCCGCACTTCGGCCGCCTGCTGGCCGCGGCAAGGAACCAGCAGCAGGTGGTCATCGACTGCCTGCACCTGCGCCGGCTGGCCTTTTCGGCGGGCTCGGCGCTGCTGGGCACGCTGCAGCGTATCCGCAAGGCCGGAGCGACCGTCGAGCTGCGCAACGCCAACCCACTGGTGGCAGCCCTGCTGCACCTGCTCGGCATCACCGCGATCGCCCCGGTGCAACAGCGCCACACCTGAAAGGCGGCGGGCCGCCCGGGTTGAATCCGGCGCCGGCGACCCAAGATCGGGGCAATGGAACCGTTCCACGGCACGACGATCCTCACCGCCCGGCGCGGCAGCCGCGTGGCCATGGGCGGCGACGGCCAGGTCACCTTGGGCAACGTCGTCGTCAAGCAGACCGCGCGCAAGGTGCGGCGCCTGTACCACGACCGCATCCTCGCCGGCTTCGCCGGCGCCACCGCCGATGCGTTCACGCTGTTCGAGCGCTTCGAGGCCAAGCTGGAGAAGCACCAGGGCAACCTGCTGCGCTCGGCGGTCGAACTGGCCAAGGACTGGCGCACCGACCGAATCCTGAGGCGGCTGGAAGCCATGCTGGCGGTCGCCGACCGCGAGACTTCGCTGGTCCTCACCGGCAACGGCGACGTGCTGGAGCCGGAGTTCGGCCTGATCGCCATCGGCTCCGGCGGCCCGTACGCGCAGGCCGCCGCCCGCGCCTTGCTCGACAACACCGAACTGGCGCCGGCCGAGATCGTCAAGAAGGCCCTGACCATCGCCGGCGACCTGTGCATCTACACCAACCAGTCGCACACGATCGAGTCGATTGACTGACGGTGCGCGTCTGGTTTTTCGTGGCTTTTGTCCTGCGCGCGCTCGCCCGGCCGCCCGAAGGGCGCGCGCCTAACCCAAATCGCCCCGAGCGCACGTGCGACCCGCAGGGTCGCGTACGCGAGGGGCGCGACGCCCCATGATGACCCCCCGCGAGATCGTTCACGAGCTGGACAAGCACATCATCGGCCAGGACCGCGCCAAGCGCGCAGTGGCCATCGCGCTGCGCAACCGCTGGCGCCGGCAGCACGTCGAGGAGCCGCTGCGCAGCGAAATCACGCCGAAGAACATC
The DNA here is from genome assembly GCA_048497655.1 of Caballeronia novacaledonica. GTDB lineage: Bacteria > Pseudomonadota > Gammaproteobacteria > Burkholderiales > Burkholderiaceae_F > JADJWR01. Next base: position 190 of record JBHJND010000213.1, on the reverse strand, counting down.
CTGATGATCGGGCCGACCGGCGTCGGCAAGACCGAGATCGCCCGCCGCCTGGCACGGCTGGCCGAGGCGCCGTTCATCAAGGTCGAGGCGACCAAGTTCACCGAGGTCGGCTATGTCGGCAAGGATGTCGAGCAGATCATCCGCGACCTCGCCGATGCCGCGGTCAAGCTGACCCGCGGCCAGGCGACGG
>JBHJND010000212.1:0-6279 GCA_048497655.1 Caballeronia novacaledonica | reverse complement strand
CGGCAACCTGTCGATCATGCTCGGGCTGAAGGGTCCGAACATGGCGATCGTCACCGCCTGCACGACCGGGCTGCACTGCATCGGCGCCGCCGGCAGGCTGATCGAGTACGGCGACGCCGACGTGATGATCGCCGGCGGCACCGAGTCCTCCGTCTGCCCGCTCGGCATCGGCGGCTTCGCCTCGATGCAGGCGTTGTCGGTGCGCAACGACGATCCGACCGCCGCCAGCCGCCCGTTCGACCGGGACCGCGACGGATTTGTCCTGGGCGAGGGTGCCGGCGTGCTGGTGCTCGAGGAGTACGAACACGCCCGCCGTCGCGGCGCGAGGATCTACGCCGAACTGGCCGGCTTCGGCATGAGCGCCGACGCGTATCACATGACCGCGCCCGACGTCGACGGCCCGCGCCGCTCGATGCTCAACGCCCTGCGCAGCGCGCGCCTTAACGCCGAGCAGGTCGATTACCTGAACGCCCACGGCACGTCGACGCCGCTTGGCGACATCAACGAGACCAACGCGGTCAAGCTGGCGCTCGGGGAGGCGGCGCGGCGGATCGTCGTCAACTCGACCAAGTCGATGACGGGTCACCTGCTGGGCGGCGCGGGCGGGGTCGAGTCCGTGTTCACGGTGCTGGCGGTGCACCACCAGGTCTCGCCGCCGACGATCAACATCTTCAACCAGGATCCGGAGTGCGACCTCGACTACTGCGCCAACACGGCGCGGGACATGCCGATCGACGTCGCGCTGAAGAACTCCTTCGGTTTCGGCGGCACCAACGGCACGCTCGTCTTCAGGCGTGCCTGAAGCAACCGCCTTCCGCGTCGATTTGCCCGCGTCGCGCACCGCGCGGCGAATCCGCGCCGCCGCGCGGTGGCTGACCCTGGCGGTTGCGGTCGCCTGCGGGCTGGCGGCGCTGCTGGCTCCGTCGTCGCCGAGGATCGGCGCTGCGCTCGCCTCGATTGGCGCCGTCGTGCTTTCGTTCGTCGGCGGACGGCGGGCGATAGCGCGCCGGCTTGCCGTCGACGCCGAGGGGCAGATCAGCGCCGGCGGCGATGGTGCCGAGCAGCCGACGGCCGTTCGATACTGCGGCCGGCACCTCGTCTGCCTGCAGACGCCGGGCGGGCTGCTCGCCGTCTGGCCGGATTCGATGTCGCCCTCGCACTGGCGCCGGCTGCTGGTGGCGTGCCGCTGGCAGCGCGGCCGGCCGGCCGATGGCAGACAAGCGCCCTCGGGATTGCGAACTAAATGAGCCGGCACTGGTCTGACGGTGCGGGTTGCGCGGCGTGGCCGACGAGGCCCTGCCGATGAGCGAGCGGGACGCCGACTGGCAGTTGGTCGAGCGCGTGCAGCGCGGCGACAAGCGGGCCTTCGACCTGCTGGTGGCGAAGTACCAGCGGAAGCTCTTTCGGCTGCTGTCCCGCCTGATCCGCGATCAGGCCGAGATCGAGGACGTGGCGCAGGAAGCGTTCATCAAGGCGTACCGGGCACTACCGAACTTTCGGGGCGAAAGCGCGTTCTACACATGGCTGTACCGGATCGCGATCAACACGGCGAAGAATTACCTGGTGGCGCAGGGGCGCCGGGCGCCCACCCGGACCGAGACGGAGATAGAAGACGCCGAGAACTTCGAGGACGGCGATTCGCTGCGCACCGAGGACACGCCCGACCGCATGCTGCTGTCGAAGCAGGTCGCCGAAGCGGTGAACCGGGCGATCGAGCGGCTGCCCGAGGACCTGCGCACGGCGATCGTGCTGCGCGAGCTCGAGGGCCTGAGTTACGACGAGATCGCGGCGTCGATGAATTGTCCGATCGGCACCGTTCGCTCGCGCATCTTCCGCGCGCGCGAAGCGGTGGCCGAGGAATTGCGGCCGATCCTGGAAACGTCCAAGGACCGGCGTTGGTGAGGTAGCAGATGAATCCAGACCGAATCCTGCCCGGCCATTCCGCGCCTGTACCGGCGGCCGACGGTGCCGAAGATTGCGCGCAGCGTCTGTCGGCGCTGCTCGACGGGGAACTCGACGCGGAAGGGTGCAAGGCGCTCGTCGAGCGCCTTCGTCACGACGAGGACGCCTGCCGCAGGTGGGCGATGCTGAACTGCGTCGGCGACGCCATGCGTTCGGCGGACGTTGCCAGCTTCCACTCGGAGGGCTTCGCCGCCCGGGTTGCGGCGGCGCTGGAGCGCGAGCCGACCGTGCTGGCGCCGGCGGCGCTGCCGCAGCGCTCGGCCGTGCGGCGCTGGCTGCTGCCCGGTGCCGGCGCCGCGGCCGCCGCCGCCGTGCTGATCGCGGTGGGTCTGCCGTGGCGGCAGGGATCGTCGCCCGACACGATGATCGCCAAGGCGCCGCCGGCGGCCACAACGACGGCTGCCGGCGCTCCGCCGGCGGTGGTAGTCGACCGCTCGCCGCAGCTGGAGCGATACCTGGCAGCGCATCGGGAACTTGCCGATGCGACCGTGATGCCGTACTCGACGCCCTACGTCCGCACCTCCGGCGCCGCACTGATGCAGGAGGGTCGTTGATGCGGCCGTTGGCGTTGCCGGCCTGGCGCCGGCTGGCCTCGGCGGTCCTGCTGCTTGCCTTCGCTTCGCTGACCCAGGGGCAGGAGCGCAGCGGCAGCATCGCCAGCGCCGATGCGGTCGAGACGCGCACTCCGGACCAGTGGCTGCAGTTCGTGCAGCAGGCCGCGCGCAAGCTGGACTACAGCGGCACGATGGTCTACCAGCAGGGCAGCGAAGTGCGGATGTCGAGGATCGTCCACGTCTTCGACGGCAAGGTCTCGCATGAGCGGTTGCAGCCCATGGACGGCAGGCCGCGCGAGTTCATCCGCCAGGCCGATGAAGTCAAGTGCCTGCTTCCCGAGTCCAGGCGGGTGGTGATCGAGCGCAAGACGCGGGCCGAGTCGTTCCCGGGGCTGGCGGCTGCCGCCACCTCGGAACTGCTGCAGCAGTATTCAGTCAGGGTCGCCGGTCGCGAACGGGTCGGCGGCTTCGACTGCCAGGTGCTCGAGATACAGCCGCGGCAGGGCGACCGATACGGCTATCGGCTGTGGGTGGATCGGGCCACCGGCCTGCTGCTGCGCTCGCAGACCCTCAACGATCGCGGCGAAGTCCTCGAGCAGATGGCCTTCGCCGAGGTCCGCATCGGCGGCGTCGATCGGGAGCAATTGAAGCCGTCGTGGCCGACCGAGGGCTGGCGGGTCGACGAGACCTCCCATCGTCCGGTCGACCTGCGGGAGCAGGGCTGGCGGCTCGTGCCGCCGAGCGGCTTCAAGCCGCTGTACACGGTCCGCCGGCCGATGGCGTCGGCAACGGCGCTGCAGGCTGTCTATTCGGACGGCCTGGCCTCGCTGTCGGTGTTCATCGAACCGGCTGCGGCCTCCGATGCCAGCGAGGCGCTGCAGCGGCGTGGCCCGATCAATGGCTACGCCAGGCGGGTCGGCGACTCGATGGTGACGGTGGTCGGCGAGATCCCGGCGGAAACGGCGCGTGCCGTCGCCCAGGCCGCCGAGCGGGTCGGCCGTTGATTCATTGCGTCACAACAATTCCACAGCCAACCGAGACATGAACAAACCGATCCTCAGATTCCCGCTGCCCCAGTTCCTGGCCCTTGGCACCGCCGCTCTGCCGGTGCGCGCGCAGGCGCCGGCGGTGCAACTGCCCGACTTCGCCGATCTGGTCGAGCGGGCCGGCCCGGCGGTGGTCAACATCCGGACGACCGCGCGCCTGGGCTCGATCCACGGCCGGGGCGGGGTGCCGCAGATCCCGGGGCTGGATGAGAACGACCCCTTCTACGAGTTCTTCCGCCGTTTCTTCCCGCAGCCGCAGCCCGGCCCGGGGCCGCAGCAGCGTCCGGGCCCGCGAGGCGACCGCCAGGTGCCGCGGGGACTCGGCTCGGGCTTCGTGATTTCGCCCGACGGCTACATCATGACCAACCACCACGTGGTCGACGGCTCCGAGCAGATCACGGTGACCATGGCCGACAAGCGCGAGTTCAGCGCCAAGCTGATCGGCTCCGACCAGCGCACCGACGTCGCGCTGCTGAAGATCGAGGCGACGGGCCTGCCGGCGGTCAGGATCGGTGATTCGAACAGGTTGCGGGTCGGCGAATGGGTGATTGCCATCGGCTCGCCTTTCGGCCTGGAGAGCACCGTAACGGCGGGCATCGTCAGCGCCAAGGCGCGGGAGACCGGCGAGTTCCTGCCGTTCATCCAGACCGACGTCGCCGTCAACCCGGGCAACTCGGGAGGCCCGCTGATCAACATGCGCGGCGAGGTGGTCGGCATCAACTCGCAGATCTTCACCACCTCCGGGGCCTATGCCGGCATTTCCTTCGCGATCCCGATCGACGAGGCGATGCGGGTGCAGGACCAGCTGCGTGCCTCCGGCCGCGTAATCCGCGGCCGCATCGGCGTGACGATCGGCGCGGTGTCGCGCGAGGTGGCCGAGGCGATCGGGCTGGCCAAGCCGCAGGGCGCGCTGGTGACCAACGTCGACCCCGACGGCCCTGCCGCCAAGGCCGGGGTCGAGGCTGGCGACGTGGTGCTGCGCTTCGACGGCCGCGCCATCGACAGCCAGTCCGACCTGCCGCGCATCGTCGGCGGCACCCGGCCGGGAACCAAGGTAACGATGAATGTCTGGCGCAAGGGCGGCCAGCGCGACCTGCAGGTGACGGTCGCCGAGATGGCGCAGGAGCAGCCGACGGCGCGCCGCGGCGAACCGCCGCCGCGCAGCGCGGCGCCGGCCAACGCACTCGGGCTGACGGTGTCGGACCTGCCGGCCGACAAGCTGAAGGAGCTGAAGCTCAAGTCCGCCGTTCAGGTCGACGCGGTCGACGGGCCGGCAGCCGCCGCCGGGTTGCGCGCCGGCGACCTGGTGCTGGCGCTGAACAACGTCGACGTGGTCAACGCCAAGCAGTTCAACGACCAGGTGGCGAAACTGGATCGCAAGAAGAATGCGGCGCTGCTGGTGCGGCGGGGCGACTCGACGCAGTACGTGATCATCCGTCCGGGCGATCGGTAGCGGCGGCGACATACCGCGACCAAGCTAAAATGCGGGTCGCGGCCAGTATCAGGGGGTGACGCCGGCGGCGGCACCCCCTTTGCTTTGCCTGTTTCGGTCCCGATCCGGCCGTCCGCGGTGCGCCTGAACCCCAGGCTGCCGCCTGACCACGACATCAATGCAGCACATTCGCAACTTTTCCATCATCGCGCACATCGACCACGGCAAGTCGACGCTGGCCGACCGGCTGATCCAGCGCTGCGGCGGCCTGGCCGAACGCGAGATGGAAGCGCAGGTGCTGGACACGATGGCGCTGGAGCGGGAGCGGGGCATCACCATCAAGGCACAGACCGCGGCGCTCGAGTACACCGCCGCCAGCGGGCAGCGCTACAACCTCAACCTGATCGACACGCCGGGACACGTCGACTTCTCCTACGAGGTCAGCCGCTCGCTTTCGGCCTGCGAGGGCGCACTGCTGGTGGTCGACGCCTCGCAGGGGGTCGAGGCGCAGACGGTGGCCAACTGCTACACGGCGATCGAGCTCGGTGTCGAGGTGCTGCCGATCCTGAACAAGATGGACCTGCCGTCGGCCGACCCGGAGCAGGCGCGCGAGGAGATCGAGGACGTGATCGGCCTCGACGCCCATGACGCGGTGCTCGCCAGCGCCAAGACCGGCATGGGCCTCGAGGAGATCCTCGAGCGGATCATCGAACGGGTGCCGCCGCCGAAGGGCGATCCGGCCGCACCGCTGCAGGCACTGATCATCGACTCGTGGTTCGACAACTATGTCGGCGTGGTGATGCTGGTGCGGGTCGTTAACGGGACCATCAGGACCAAGGACAAGATCCTGCTGATGGCCAGCGGCGCGACTCACCTGGTCGAGCAGGTCGGCGTGTTCACGCCCAAGTCGCGTGCCCGCGATCAGCTGGCGGCGGGCGAGGTCGGCTTCGTGATTTCGGGCATCAAGGAACTGCGCGACGCGCATGTCGGCGACACCGTGACGTCGGCCTCCAGGCCGGCAACGCGGCCGTTGCCGGGCTTCAAGGAGGTCAAGCCGCAGGTCTTCGCCGGGCTGTTCCCGGTCGAGTCCAACCAGTACGAGGCGTTGCGCGACGCACTTACGAAACTGCAGCTCAACGATGCATCGCTGCACTTCGAGCCCGAGGTCTCGCAGGCGCTGGGCTTCGGGTTCCGCTGCGGCTTCCTCGGCCTGCTGCACATGGACATCGTGCAGGAGCGGCTCGAGCGCGAGTACGACATGGACCTCATCACCACCGCGCCGTCG
>JBHJND010000211.1:0-5783 GCA_048497655.1 Caballeronia novacaledonica | reverse complement strand
GCGTCCCTAGTCGATCGACTGCAGCACCGCGCCGATGGTCTCCACCAGCTGGTCGATCTGCGCCTTCTCGATCACCAGCGGCGGGCTCATCGCCAGGATGTCGCCGGTAAAGCGCACCAGCGCGCCGGCCTCGAAGCACTTGACGTGCGCCTCGAGGCCCCGCTTGGCGGGCGCACCGGGGCGCGGCTCCAGCTCGATGCCGCCGACCAGGCCGAGGTTGCGGATGTCGATCACGTGCCGGGCGCCCTTCAGCGAGTGCAGCGCCTGCTCCCAGTACGGCGCGATTGCGCGCGCGCGGTCGAACAGCCCCTCGTCGGCGTACAGCTTCTGCGTGGCGACCACCGCCGCGCAGGCCAGCGGGTGGCCGGAGTAGGTGTAGCCGTGCAGGAACTCGATCGCGCCCTCCGGGGCGCCATTGACGATCGCCTCGTGCACCGCGTCGCTGGCCAGCACCGCGCCGAGCGGCACGGCGGCGTTGTTGATCGCCTTGGCGCAGGTCAGGATGTCCGGCGTGATGTTGAAGTACTGCGCGGCGAACGGGCTGCCCAGTCGGCCGAAGCCGCTGATCACCTCGTCGAAGATCAGCAGGATGCCGTGCTTGCGGCAGGTCGCGGCGAGCTTCTCCAGGTAGCCGGCCGGCGGGATCAGCACCCCGGCGCTGCCGGCCATCGGCTCGACGATCAGCGCGGCGATGTTGCTGGCGTCGTGGAAGGCGACCAGCCGCTCCAGCTCGTCGGCGAACTCGGCGCCGTGCGCCGGCTGGCCGCGCGAGAAGGCGTTGCGGGCCAGATCGTGGGTGGCGCGGATGTGGTCGACGCCGGCCATCATCGCCGGCCAGACCTTGCGGTTGCCGGGGATGCCGCCGGCCATCGTGCCGCCGATGTTCACGCCGTGGTAGCCGCGCTCGCGGCCGATGATGATCCGCCGGCTCGGCTCGCCGCGGGCGCGGTGGTAGGCGAGCGCCATCTTGATCGCGGTGTCGGCCGCCTCGGAGCCGGAGTTGACGAAGAACACGTGCCGCATGCCGGCCGGCGCCACGTTGGCCACCGCGGTGGCCGCCTCGAAGGCGACCGGGTGGCCGACCTGGAACGGCGGCGCGTAGTCCATCGTTGCCGCCTGTTTCTGCACCGCCTCGACGATCGGCTTGCGGTTGTGGCCGGCGTTGATGCACCACAGGCCGGCAGTGCCGTCGAGGATCTGCCGGCCGTCCGGCGTCCAGTAATACATGCCCTCGGAGCGGGCCAGCAGGCGGGGCGCTGCCTTGAACTGCCGGTTGGCGGTGAACGGCATCCACCACTCGTCCAGCGAGACCATGGTGCCGGTCAGCGGGTTCTCGAGCTTCATTCTGGCCTCCGTTGCGAAGTGATCGATGTCACAGCCGGCCACCCTGGCCGGCCGGCTGCGTGCTGGCTGTGTGCCGGCAGGCGCCCGTCAGGGCGTGAGCCGGAACGAGTCGAAGAACGTCTCCAGCGCCTGCGGCGGAATCTCGCCTTCGGCGCCCAGGGCGACGATCTGGAAAAGCCGATCATCGACCACGTACAGGCGCACCGCAAGTCGCGCCGGTCGGCCGTTGCCCACCTTGGCGCCGACGGCGAACTGCCGCGCCGAGCGCAGCGTCCGCGCGCCCACGCCCGGCGGCGGCGGCGCGTCGGCCAGCGTGGCGGAGGTGGCCTGCACCTTGCGCAACAGGCCGTCGGTGAACCAGGCCAGCGTGGCGACCAGTGCCGCCTGGGATTCGACCGCGAACGGCGGCAGCTGCACCGTGCCTACGGCGAACAGCGATGCGCCGACTCCGGTGGACAGCATCGTCATCTCGGCGCGCACCGGACCGCCCGGGTGATCGAAGGCAATCGGCCGGGTCTCGACCTTCGGCTTGTCCGGCAGTGCCACCACGTATCCAGCCGACGGCTGCGCGATCTCGCGCCAGTCGAAGCGCGGGCTGCAGGCCGCCACCAGCAGGCAGGCTGCCAGCAGGGTGGTCACCACGGCGGGGAAGCGGACTCGCATGACAAAAAAAGCCGGGTCGCCCCGGCTCTTCGGCTGCGCGCCGGAGCGCTACTTGCGCGTTCGCGCGGCAGCGGCCTTCGCCGCCGGCTCTTCCTTCTTCTTTCCCCCGTGCGTACGGGTCTTGCCGTAGCTGCCGTTGTAGATCTTGCCGCGCCGCGTGCGCAGGTCGCCCTTGCCCATGAATTTCTCCGTCGGTTCTTCGCTCTAAGGCAGCAAGTATATCGGCGGGCGCGGCTCCACTAGACTGGTCGCAAGCCCACCGCGTCCGAGCATGCCCATGGCCCTGGTCGTTTTCCGTTCCAAAGCCGCCGGCGAGATCTTCATGTTCGCCGAGACCGCCCGCCGCATCCTCGCCATCGTCGGCAAGCCGGACACGCCGCGCGGGGTGATCGGCGCCGAGCAGGTCGGCGACGCGCTGGCGCGGCTCGCCGCCGCGGTCGAGGAGGAGAAGGCCCAGATCGAGCAGGCGCGGCAGGAGGCCGAGCAGGCGCAGCGGCGCGGCGAGTCCGACTCCGCGGACGGTGCGCGGGCGATCACGCTGGGCCAGCGGGCCTATCCGCTGCTCGAGATGCTGCGCGCGGCGCAGAAGAAGAAGGTTGACGTCACCTGGGGCGTGTGAGCGGCGGCGTGGGTAGCATCGAGCCGATGCCGGCTGCCGGTCGCGGCAGCCGGGCGAAACGCGGCGCGTGGTCGCTGGCGTAAGGAGAGCAGTTGGGCCCGATGCCCTTCCTGTCGGTGCGGGACCGCTGGGTCAGGAACGGCCTGGTCGCGGCGGCGATCGGCCTGGTGCTCGCTGCCGGGCTGTTCGCCCTCGAGGCGGCGCGCGAGGACGCGACGCTGCACGAGCGTTACGCCAGGGCCCTCGAACTGGCGCTGCGCTCGCTCGACGCCCAGCAGGCGGCCTCGCGCGTGAGCCGCAGCCTGGTTCGCGTCACCGGCCGTGGCGCCGAGGCGGCACCGCGCGGCGAGGCCTCTGCCGAATCGCTGCGCCGGCTGACCGACAGCGTCGAGGCGCTGGCCGCCCAACTGGCCGCCCTGCGCGGGTCCGAGGGGGAGGCGCCGCCGCCGCGGGAGCTGGTGCGCGCCGAGGAAGCGGCGGCGCGCCTGCTGGCACTGTCGCGCGAGTGGCCGCGACCGTCGGCCGCGGCGCCGCAGTCGCAGGAAAGGCAGCGGTTGGCGACGGCGGCCGAGGCGGAGTTCGACGCCATCGACGCCGCGCTGACCGACCTGCTGGCGGCGCAGCGTGCGCACATCGCCGAGGCGGCGCGGGTCGAGCACCGGGCCGACCGCATTGCCCGCGTCGGCGTGCTGGCGGCGGGGTCGCTGGGCCTGGTGCTCGGCCTGCTGCTGACGCTGGTGGCTTGGCGCTCGATGTCGACCAATGCGCTGCTGATGACCAAGCTCAGCCAGCTGGCGCGCGAGGACAGCCTGACCCGGGTGGCCAACCGGCGCACGCTCGACGAACGGCTGCCGCAGGAAATGGCCCGCGCGGCGCGGCACAAGTACGCGCTGTCGGTGGTGATGATCGATCTGGATCACTTCAAGCGCTTCAACGACCGCCGCGGTCATGCCGCCGGCGATGCGCTGCTGCGCGATGCGGCGCAGGCCTGGTTGCGCCAGCTGCGGCCGAGCGACCTGCTGGCCCGCTACGGCGGCGAGGAGTTCACCCTCGTGCTGCCCGCCTGCGGCGAGGAGCAGGCCGAGCGGATGGTCGAGCGGCTGCAGCCGCTGATGCCCGAAAGGCAGACCTTCTCGGCCGGCATCGCCACCTGGAACGGCATGGACGGCCCGCAGGAGCTGCTGGCTGCCGCCGATTGCGCGCTGCTGCAGGCCAAGCGCGGCGGCCGCAACCGTATCGTCATCTCCGGGCGCGAGCCGCAGATCTCGCTGCCGCTGCGACTGGTCTCCTGAGGCGGCGGTGAGCGGCCGCCGCGTCCCGTGATGAGCACGCCGATCCTGGTCGTCGAGGACGAGCCGGCGATCGCCGACACGGTCGTCTACGCGCTGGCCACCGACGGCTTCGCGCCGCACTGGGTGGGCAGCGGCGAGGCGGCGCTGGCGGCGGCCGCCGCGACAGCCTTTGCGCTGGCGATCGTCGACATCGGCCTGCCCGACATCAACGGCCTGGAGCTGTTCCGCCGCCTGCAGGCGGCGCAGCCGGCGCTGCCGGTGATCTTCCTCACCGCGCGCTCGGCCGAGATCGACCGCGTGGTCGGCCTGGAGCTCGGCGCCGACGACTACGTCGCCAAGCCGTTCTCGCCGCGCGAACTGGTGGCGCGGGTGCGCACGGTGCTGCGGCGCTCGCAGCGGCCGGCCGCCGCCGCCGCGCCGGCAGCGGCGGCGGCGACCTTCGCCGTCGACGACGAGCGCAAGCTGATCCGCTTCCACGGCACGCCGCTCGACCTGTCGCGCACCGAGTACCGGCTGCTCAAGGTGCTGGTCGAGCGGCCCGGGCGGGTGTTCTCGCGCGACGAGCTGATGGAGCGGGCCTGGGACGATCCGGCCGCCGCCTTCGACCGCACCGTCGATGCGCACGTGAAGGCGCTGCGCGCCAAGCTGCGCGCGGTCGCCCCGGACGAGGACCCGATCGTCACCCACCGGGGCATGGGGTACTCGCTGCGGGAAGGCGCTTGAGCCGCCGCACCCGCGTCTTCATCGCCGTCTTCGTCGTCTACCTGGCGGCGGTCGGCGCGCTGCTGTACCGGGTCGCCGCCGACATCGACCCGCGCTACCGCGAGTCGGCCGAGGAGTCGCTGGTCGACACCGCGCAGCTGCTGGCCACCCTGCTCGAGCGGCGGACCTTCAGCGGCGTGATCCCGACCGACGAGCTGGAGCGCACGCTGGCGCAACTGGCCGAGCGGCCGGTGCACGCGCGCATCTTCGACATCGAGAAGACCGGCGTGAAGCTGCACGTCTACGTCACCGACCGCGACGGCATCGTGCTGTTCGACTCGCGCGGCCGCGACGTCGGCAAGAGCTACCTGGACTGGCGCGACGTCAAGCTGACGCTGGCCGGCGCCTACGGCGCGCGCACGACACTGGCCGACGACGACGACACCGGCTCGGCGGTGATGTACGTCGGCGCGGCGATCCGCGAGCGGGGCCGTGCCGGCGCCGAGGCCGGCGAGGAGATCGTCGGCATGGTCAGCGTCGGCAAGCCGATCGAGTCGTTCGCGCCGTTCATCGCCAACGCGCGCGCCAAGCTGGTGCAGGTCGGCCTGATCTCGGTGGGCGCGCTGCTGGCGGCGCTGGCGCTGGCGCTGATCTGGCTGCTCAGGCCGCTGGGCCTGATCGGCGACCTGTGGCGGGCGGCGCGCCACGACGGCGGCGGCTCGCTGCCGGCGCGGCTGCGGCTGATGGCGCACGCGCTGCGCGCGGCGGTGGCCGAGGCGCGCGACGCGCTGGCCGGCCGCAGCTACGCCGAGCAGTACGTGCAGACGCTGGCGCACGAGATCAAGAGCCCGCTGGCCGCCATCCGCGGCGCGGCAGAACTGCTGCGCGAGCCGATGTCGGAGCCGGCGCGGGCGCGCTTCGCCGGCAACATCGTCGAGCAGGTCGGCCGCGCGCAGGACCTGATCGAGCGGATGCTCGAGCTGACCAGCCTCGAGCGGCGCGGCTCGCTCGAGCGGGTCGAGCTGGTGTCGCTGGCGCAGGTGGTGCGCCTGGTGGTGGCCGAGGCGACCCCGATCGCCGAGCGCAAGCACATGCGCTTCGAGGTCGACGTGCCGGAACCGCTGCTGGCCAGCGGCGACGCCTTCCTGCTGCAGCGAGCGATC
>JBHJND010000210.1:0-7926 GCA_048497655.1 Caballeronia novacaledonica | reverse complement strand
ATTATCCGGCAGCAGGCGTGCAACGCGTGGCGTACAGTCGCGCCCGATGCTGGCAACCGCCTTCACGCTGTTCGGCGCCGAGGTCACCTGGCTGGAGGTGATCGCCTTCGCACTGGCGCTCGGCTGCGTCGTGTGCAACGTTCTGGAGATCCACTGGGCGTGGCCACTGGCCATCGCCTCCAGCCTGCTGTATGCGTGGCTTTTCTTCGCCAGCCGCCTGTATGGCGACGTGGCCGTGCAGTCGTTCTTCGTCGTCTCCTCGCTGTGGGGCTGGTACCAGTGGCTGTTCGGCCGGCGGGCCGACGGGCAGGGCGCGGCAGCGCCGCTGCGCATCGGCCGGCTCGGACGGCGGCGGCTGGCCGCCGTCGGGCTGCTCTGGCTGGCGGCCTGGCCGGTGCTCGGCCTGCTGCTGGCGCGGTACACCGACACCGACGTGCCGTACTTCAATGCCCTGCCGACGGTCGGCAGTTTCATCGGCCAGGTGCTGCTGGCGCTGAAGTTCGTCGAGACCTGGCCGGTCTGGCTGCTCGTCAACGCGGTGAGCGTGGTCCTGTACGGCAGCAAGTCGCTATGGCTGACGGCCGGGCTGTACGTGATCTTCGGCGCGCTGGCGATCGCCGGCTGGCGCCGCTGGGCCGGGCTGGCGCGATGAACGACGTGCGCGCGGTGGCGATCATCGGCGCCGAGTGCGTCGGCAAGACCGAGCTCGCGCAGCGTCTGGCAGCGGGCCTGCCGGGGCTGTGGATTCCCGAGTACCTGCGCGAATTCTGTGACCGCATCCAGCGCACGCCGCGGCCGCAGGAGCAGGCGCACGTCCTTGCCGAGCAGCGACTGCGCGAGGAAGCGGCGATTGCCCGCGCCCGGGCGCAGCAGCTCGAGTGGGTGCTGGCCGACTCGGCGCCGCTGGTGACCGCCGCCTACAGCGAACTGCTGTTCGAGGACCTGTCGTTGCGCGAGGAGGCGATCGCGCACCATGCCCGCTATCGCGCCACGCTGCTGCTGGTGCCGGACCTGCCCTGGGTGGCCGACGGCATCCAGCGCGACGGCCCGGCGGTGCGCGAGGCGTTCCACGCGCTGCTGCTGCAACGGCTGCAGCGCGCCGGGTTGCCGTTCGCGCTGATCGGCGGCGCCGGCGAGGCGCGCCTGCAGGCCGCGGCGCAGGCGCTGCGCGACCTATAATCGTCGCCGCACGCTAGGGGTCCCGAACAAATCCGCCGCGCTTCCCAGGCGCGGCGGTCCGGATCGGCGAGGTTGCCGGGACGGACGGGTGAGAAAGACCCTTGGAACCTGACCAAGTTAATTCTTGCGCAGGGAAGCGTAAGCAACGGTCTTCTCCCGCCGCCTTCCGAGACCGTCGCCATCGCCCCCCTGCCATCGTCACGGAGCAGGACACGATGGCAAACCGGAGCACTCCCCTCGTCCGCACGGGCCTGGCCGTCGCGCTCGCCGGCTGCGGCGCCGCTGTCGCGCAGACCGCATCGACCGCATTGCCGCGGGTGGTCGTCGAAACCGCCGCGCTGCCGGCGGAACTGCGCCGGCTCGGCATCGACTCGCTGAGCTCGGCACCGCTGGCGGAGACGCCGCTGTCGGCCGGCGTGATCGACGTCGAGCAGTTGCGCGAGCGGGGCGTGCAGAGCCTGTCGCAGGCGATCCGCGAGGAGCCGTCGGCCGGCGACGCCTACAACACGATCGGCTACGTCGAGTCGCTGGTGGTGCGCGGCTTCCGCCTGGACAACCTGCTGAACTACCGGCGCGACGGACTGCCGGTGTCGAACCACACGCCGGTGGCGATGGAGAACCTCGAGGCGATCGAGATCGTCAAGGGCCTGTCGAGCGTGCTCGGCGGCACCGGCAGCCCCGGCGGGCTGGTCAACTACCGCCTCAAGCAGCCGACCGGGTCGCCGCTCGCCATGCTGCTGGTCGAGCTCGCCGAGCGGGGCACGGTGCTGGCGAGCGGCGACTTCGGCGGCCGGTTCGGCGACGGCGGCGCCTTCGGCTACCGGATCAACGTCGCCGGCTCGGAGCGGCGGCCGTACCCGGAGAATGCGCACGGCCGGCGCGGCTTCGTCAGCGGCTATTTCGACTGGCGCCTTGGCGAGGCGACGACGCTGGTCGCCGAGTTCGACTACCAGGCGCTGCGGCAGGTCAGCGTGCCGGGCTACGGGCTGCTCGACACCAATGGCGACGGCATCGCCGACACGCTGCCGCCGCCGATCTCGCCGCGCATCAACCTGAACGCGCAGCCGTGGACGCAGCCGTTCGAGAGCCAGGCGGCCGCCGGCTCGCTGCGCTGGCTGCAGCAGCTCGACCGCGACTGGCGCCTGCAGCTGCAGGCGGGCGGCCAGCGCATCCGCACCAACGACCGGACGGCGTTTCCGGACGGCTGCAGCAGCGGTCCCGTCTACGTCTACCCGGGGCTCTGCGGCAACTACGACGTCGACATCTACGACTACCGCAGCGACGACGAGCTGCGCCGCACCGGCTCGCTCGACGCGCTGCTGTCCGGCACCGCCGTCACCGGCGCGGTCCGGCACGAGCTTCGCTTCGGCGCGCGCCGCACGCGCTACGCCGAGCGCTTCCCGCCCGGGCAGGCCTACAACTTCGTCGGCACGACCAACGTCTTCGCGCCGGTCGTGCTTCCCGAGGACCCGACCGCGAGCACGCTGAACACCCGGTCGGACCTGACCAATGTCGAGCTGTCGGCCTCCGATGTGCTGCGCGCGGGGCCCGGCTCGCTGTGGGCCGGCGTGCGCTGGATTCGCCTGCAGCGCTCCAGCGTGCGGACCGACGGCTCGGAGGCGACCGCCTTCGACCAGAACTTCGTCACGCCGTGGGCCGCATTGGGCTGGCAGCCGTGGAGCGGGGGCTTCGGCTACCTGTCCTGGGGGCGCGGCGTCGAGATCGAGTCGGTGCCCAACCGGCCGGACCAGTTCGTCAACTACGGCGCGGCGCTGCCGGCGCTGGAGAGCTCCCAGGTCGAGGTCGGCGTCAAGCAGCTCTGGAGCCAGGGCCACTCGCTGACGCTGGCCCTGTTCTCGATCGACAAGCCGTACGGCGGCGATGTGCCTCAGCCCGACGGCCGCGTGCTGCGAGTCGCCGGGGCCAAGGAGTCGCGGCACCGTGGCCTGGAGGCGAGCGGCACCTACGTCGCCGGCCGCTGGCTGCGGCTGCGGGGCAGCGCCACCTGGCTCGACGCCCGGACGACCGAGTCGGTCGACCCGGCCGAGGTCGGCAAGCGCACGACCAACGTGGCGCCGTTCGCCGCCATGGCAGGGATCCTGTGGGAGGCGCCGTTCGCGCCCGGCTTCGGGCTGGACAACTACGTCAACTACAGCGGCCGCAAGCCGGTGACGCCCGACAACTCGGTCGAGCTGCCGTCGTACTGGCAATGGGACATCGCCGCGACCTACCGCTGGACCGCATCGGGAATCCGCCTGACGCTGGCGGCCGGAATCGACAACGTGACCGACCGCGGCTACTGGCGCGAGGCGCCGACCCAGCCCTGGGGCGGCATCTACATCATCCCGGCGCAGCCGCGCCTGGCCCGTCTGTCGCTCGCCGCCGGCTGGTAGGCGGCCGCCGGGGGCGACCCGGCGTCAGTGCGCGGCCGCGCCGTGGCGCGGCACCTCGGCGGCGGCGCCGTTGCCGGTCGAGGCGGGCAGCACGCGCGTCTTCGACAGCACGCCGGCCGACTCGAGGATCGGGTAGGCGACCGAGCAGAACAGCGAATTGACGCGCTTGAAGTCCGACAGCAGGTCCAGATGCAGCGAACTGGTCTCGATCGACTGCGGCGTGTTGCCGGACAGCCGCTGCAGGTGGTTGTCGGCGTAGCGCATCTCCAGCTCGCGGAAGCCGATCTTCTCGTCGATCAGCTGCTGCGCGCTCTTCAGGTCGCCGTTGAGGAACACCGCCACCGCCAGCTTCAGGTTGCCGAGCAGCCGCGCGTGCAGTTCCTCGATCTCCGCCATGCCGGCCTCGGAGAACGACAGCCCGCGCTGGATCTTCTTCTCGGCGACGTCGATCAGCATCCGCTCGATGATGTCGCCGACGTGCTCCATGTTGATGGTGAACTGCATGATGTCGGCCCACCGCTTCGACTCGGTCGCCTCCAGCTCCTGGCGGCTGACCTGCGTCAGGTACAGCTTGATCGCCGTGTACAGGCGGTCGATCTCGTCGTCGCGGGCCCGCAGCCGCTCGGCCAGCGCGAAGTCGTTGCTCTTCAGCGTCACCAGCAGGCCGGCCAGCATGTCCTGCACCGCGTCGGCCAGGCGGATCGCCTCGCGCGCCGCGTTGCCGATCGCCAGCGCCGGCGTGCCGAGCGCGGTGGCGTCGAGGTGGCGCGGCGTTCCCGGCAGCGTGTCGGCCGGCGGCGTCGGCAGCCAGCGCTCGATGGCGCGGGCAAAGCGTCCGGTCAGCTGCAGGAAGACGATCGCCAGGCAGGCGTTGAAGGCGAGGTGGAAATTGACGACCAGCGACTTCGGGTCGTCGCCGAGCCAGGCCAGCCAGCGCGGCAGGTAGGCGAGCAGCGGCAGCGCGATCGCCACGCCGATCAGCTTGAACAGCAGGTTGCCGAGCGGCACCCGCCGCACCAGCGGCGCCGCCTTCAGCGTCGTCAGCACCGCCACCAGCCCGCTGCCCAGGTTGGCGCCGAGCACGATCGCCAGCGCGACGTCGACGGTGATCACCTTCGAGGCGGCCAGCGTCGCCGTCAGCAGGACGACCGCCAGGCCGGAGTAGCTGACGATCGCCGCCAGGGTGCCGATCAGCACGTCGAGCAGCGCGTCGCCGGTCAGCTGGCGGAACAGCACCTGCACGCCGATCGCCTGCGTCAGCGGCGCCGTGGCCTGCATGATCAGCTGCAGCGCGAGGATCATCACGCCCAGTCCGAGCGCGATCTTGCCGGCCTGGCCGGTCACCTCGGCGCGGCGCGACAGGTAGGTCACCACGCCGGCGACGATCAGCAGCGGCGCCAGCCAGCTGAGGTTCAGGGAGAAGAACTTCACCATCAGCGCGGTGCCGATGTCGGCGCCGAGCATCACCGCCAGCGCCGCCGAGGTGGCGATCAGGCCCTGGCCGACGAAGCTCGACAGCAGCAGCGCGGTGGCGGTCGAGCTCTGCAGCACGCCGGTGACGCCGATGCCGGCGAGGATCGCCCGCGAGCGGCGGTCGACGCTCGCGCGCAGGACCTGGCGCAGATTGGCGCCGAACACGCGCAGCACGCCGGTACGCACGATGTGCGTGCCCCAGACGAGCAGGGCGACGGCGGCCAGCAGGTTCAGCAGTGCAGTCAAGGCGTCCGGGCCTCCGCGGAAACGGGCATCCGCCGCGCGATCTTCTGCCGTGCGGCGGCTTATGGCAAACCACTGCGGCCGGCGCCATCCGGCCGCGGCACTACCAGGGCAGCGAGTAGGTCTTCGTGTTGGTGAAGGACTTCATCGCCTCGAGCACGCCTTCCTTGTAGCCGAGCCCGGAATCCTTGATCCCGCCGAACGGCGTCAGTTCCAGCCGGTAGCCCGGCACCTCGCGCACGTTGACCGTGCCGACGGCGAGTTCCGAGACGAAGCGCGTGATGTGGTCCAGCCGCTGGGTGCAGACCGCCGAGGACAGACCATAGGCCGTGCCGTTGGCGATGCGTATCGCCTCGTCGACATCGGAGAAACGGATGACGGGCGAGACCGGGCCGAAGGTCTCCTCGCGCACCAGGCGCATCTCGGGCCGCACGCGGTCGAGCACGGTCGGCGAATACAGGGCGCCGCGGCGCAGGTTGCCGGTGAGCAGCCGCGCGCCCTGGGCGACCGCCTCGATCACCCGCTGCTCGAACTCGATCGCCGCCGCCTCGTCGATCACCGTGCCCATGTCGGTGGCCGGGTCGAGCGGGTCGCCGTACTTCACCCGCGCGGTGGCCGCCAGCAGCTTCTCGATGAACGGGTCGGCGACCCGCTCGTGCACCAGGATCCGCTTGACCGCCGTGCAGCGCTGGCCGGAGTTGCGGTACGAGCCGGAGGCGGCCAGCGCCGCCGCCTCGTCGAGGTCGGCGTCGTCCATCACGATCAGCGGGTCGTTGCCGCCGAGTTCCAGCACCTGCCGCTTGTAGACGGCGCGGGCGGCGATGTGCTTGCCGATCGCCACGCCGCCGGTGAAGGTCACCAGGTCGACGTCGGGGTGGGTCAGCAGCTCGTCGGCGATCTCCCGCGGGTCGCCGGTCAGCACCGACAGCATCGGCGGCGGCAGGCCGGCCTCGTACAGGATGTCGGCCAGCAGGAAGGCGGTCAGAGGCGTCTTCTCGCTCGGCTTGACCACGATGCGGTTGCCGGTGGCCACCGCCGGCGCGACCTTGTGGATCACCTGGTTCAGCGGGTGGTTGAACGGCGTGATGCCGGTGACCACGCCGGCCAGCGGCTCGCGCAGCGTGTAGACCTTGCGGCTCCTGCCGTGCGGCGTCAGGTCGCAGGAGAAGACCTGGCCGTCGTCGACCAGCGACTGGTTGGCGGCGAACAGCAGCACGTCGGCCGCGCGGCCGACCTCGTAGTCGGTGTCCTTCAGGCACAGGCCCGACTCGAGCGTGATCAGCCGCGCGATCTCGCCGCGCCGCGCGGCGACGATCTCGGAGGCGGCCATCAGGATCCGGTAGCGCTCGTGGCGGGTCAGCCGGCAGCGGAAGCCGCGCGCTGCGGCGATCGCCCGCCGCACGTCGTCGACGGTGGCCTTCGGCGCGCTGCCGATCACCTCGCCGGTGTACGGGTAGCGGACCTCGAAGCTGCGCTCGGTGGCGACGCGCTCGCCGGCGATGCGCAGGCCTTCGTGCCGGACCGGGGGCAGCGGCGCGTTCATCGTCGCTTCACTGGGCGCGGTTCAGCGCCAGGTCGAAGGCGTCGAAGTTGCGCCAGCGGCGGTTGCCGTCGAGGCCCTCGATCGGCCGGTTCAGCACCAGCGGCACGCGCTGCTCGGAGATCCCGCCGTGCGAGCGCAGCGGCAGCTCCAGCTGCGACAGGTCGTGGCGCGCGACGCCGGTGCCGAGCACGACGCTGCGCTCGGAGACGACCACCAGGTCGCCGATCCGGTCGGCCGGCAGCTCGAAGCGGGTCGCCGCCGCCTCGCGCGGCAGCACCACCTCGATGCCCGGCATCGAGGCCAGCCTGGCGCCGACGTAGTCGACCGCGTCGGCCGCCAGGTACACGGTGGCGAACGAGCCGAGCGCGCCGTGGTGGACGACGTACGGGTCGGTGATCGGCAGGATCACCCGCGAGCGCCCGGCGCCGAGCCAGCCGTCGAGCAGGTCCTGCAGGTAGATGACGTTAGGCGAGGCGTCGAGCCTGACCTTGCCGTTCATGCCGTGGTCGGCGGTGACCGCCACCACCGCACCGGCGGCGTCGAGTTCGGCCAGGTAGCGGTCGAACATCGCGTAGAAGCGGTTGGCGTCGGGGTCGCCGGGCGCGTGCTTGTGCTGCACGTAGTCGGTGGTCGACAGGTACAGCACGTCGGGGCGGCGCGTCGCCAGCAGCTTCACCCCGGCGGCGAAGACGAATTCCGACAGCTCGGCGCTGTAGACGTCGGGCACCGGCATGCCGACCAGCGACAGCACCTCGCCGATGCCGTGCTCGGCCTCGCTGACCCGGTCGGCCTTCTCCGACGAGAAGCAGATGCCGCGCATGCGGTGGCCGAGCAGCAGGCGCAGCTTGTCCTTGGCGGTGACCACCGCCACCTGCGCGCCGGCGTCGGCCAGCGCGGCGAGCAGGGTCGGCGCGCGCAGCCACTTGGGGTCGTTCATCATCACTTCGGTGCCGCTGGCGGCGTCGAACAGGAAGTTGCCGCAGATGCCGTGCACCGAGGGCGGCACGCCGGTGACGATCGACAGGTTGTTGGGGTTGGTGAAGCTCGGCACCACGCAGTCGGCGACCAGCGCCGTGCCGTCGCGCAGCCAGCGCT
>JBHJND010000209.1:0-6784 GCA_048497655.1 Caballeronia novacaledonica | reverse complement strand
GTCCGTCATTGCCCGACTCGCCGATTGCCCGACTGGAGCTTAGCGCGCGGCATGGGGAGGCGACAGGCGCTAGAGTCCTGGTCGACGACCTGACGGGAAGCCATGTACCTGTTGCACGCTTCGTTTCCACACCACTGGGCGATCCTCGCCTGGGTCCTTCTGCTGCTGCTCGCAGTTCATGCGCTGGTCCACCTGCGCCGCCGCGCGCCCTTGCACGGTGCCCAGCAGCATCTGTGGCTGGCCGGCGTAGTGCTGCTTGCCTGGCTCTGGACGCTGCAGGCGCGCGCGACCGGTGGAGTTGCCTTCGGCCTGCTCGGCGTCGCCTTCTACTCGCTGATCTTCGGTTGCCATTGGGCGCGCCTCGGCCTGCTGGCCGCCGTCGCCTTGCATGCCGCCCTCGGCGGCGGCAACTGGCTGAGCGTCGGCATCAACGGCCTGCTCCTGGCCGTGGTGCCGACACTGCTGGCGAGCGTCCTGCAGAGTCAACTCGAGCTTCGGCTGCCGAAGAACGTGTTCATCTTCATGATCGGCCACGGCATGTTCGTCACGCTGGTGGTGACCGTGGTTACCACCGCGCTGCTGGTCGTCGTCAGCTGGATCCTCAAGCCCGGTCCAGCCGATCTCGATCAACTCGCCTATGCGCTGCTGCTCGCCTGGGGCGAGGCACTGGTCAGCGGCATGCTGTTCTCCTCGCTGGTCATCTTCGGCCCGCACCTGGTGCTGACCTACCGGCAGGACCTGTACCTGCCGCCGCGGCGCGCCCTCTGAAAGCCGCTTGCCGCGACGACTAGACTGCCGCACCCGACCCGCCGAATGACCGTCATGACACGGACCGCCGCCCGCATCCTCGTCGACCAGTTGCAAATCCAGGGCGTCAACCACGTGTTCTGCGTGCCGGGTGAAAGCTACCTTGCGGTGCTGGACGCTCTCTACGATGCGCGCGGAATCCGGCTCATCGTGAACCGGCACGAGTCAGGTTCGACTTTCATGGCCGACGCCTACGCCAAGCTGACCGGCCAGCCGGGCGTGGCCTTCGTCACACGCGGCCCCGGCGCGACCAATGCGTCGATCGGCGTGCACTCGGCGTTCCAGGACTCCACGCCGATCGTGCTGTTCATTGGCCAGGTGGGCAGCGACTTCGTCGAGCGCGAGGCCTTCCAGGAGATCGACTACCGACGGATGTTCGGTCAAATGACCAAATGGGTGGCACAGATCGACACGGCCTCCCGCATCCCGGAGTTCGTCGCCCGTGCATTCCAGGTCGCCACCAGCGGCCGTCCGGGGCCGGTCGTGCTGGCACTGCCGGAAGACCTGCTCGAGCAGACCGTCGATGTCGAGGATGCGGCCTGCCACCAGCCCGTGCAGCCGGCGCCGACGGATGCGCAGATCGGCGGCATCCGCCGCCTGCTGGAACAGGCGCGGGCGCCGCTGGTGCTGCTCGGCGGATCGGGATGGACCGATGCCGCCTGCGACAACCTGCGCCGGTTTGCCGAGGCCAATGACCTCCCCGTCGCTTGCGCTTTCCGGTATCAGGATCTGCTCGACAACCGCCACCCGAACTATGTCGGCGACGTCGGCATCGGCATCAACCCGAAGCTGGCGCGGCGCGTGCGCGACGCCGACCTGCTGCTTGCCATCGGGCCGCGCCTGGGCGAGATGACCACCGGCGGCTATTCACTGCTGTCGGTACCGCGGCCAAGGCAGACGCTGATTCACGTGCACCAGGGCGTCGAGGAACTCGGGCGGGTGTACCAAGCCCAGATGATGATCGCGTCGGGCATGCCGCAGATCGCCTCGCGCCTCGCCGCCATGATGCCGGTCGAGTCGCCGATCTGGGCTGCAGCCACGCGCGATGCGCGCACCGACTACGAAGCGTGGCAGGCGCAGGCGCCGGTTTATGGGGGTGAGAAGCCGCGACTCGATCTGTGGCAGGTGGTGCAGATGCTGCAAGCCTCATTGCCGCCCGACACGATCGTCACCAATGGCGCAGGCAACTTCTCCGCCTGGGCGCACCGCTTCTGGCGCTACGGCGGCCTGCGTACGCAACTGGCACCGACCTCGGGCAGCATGGGATTCGGCGTGCCGGCAGGCATCGCTGCCAAACTGGTGGCGCCGGAGCGCACCGTGGTGACCTTTGCCGGCGACGGTGATTTCCTGATGACGGCGCAGGAACTGGCCACCGCGGCCATGTATCGGGCCGGAGTGCTGATCCTGATCTTCAACAACGGCATGTACGGAACCATTCGCATGCACCAGGAGCGGCATCACCCGGCGCGCGTGATCGGCACCGAACTTCAGAATCCACGTTTCGACCTGCTTGCTCAGTCTTTCGGCGGGTTCGGCACTGTCGTCGAATCGAGCGGCCAGTTCGGCCCCGCGCTCGAAGAGGCGCTTGCCTTCATCCGCGACAGGAAACTGCCCGCAGTGATCGAACTGCGCGCCGACGCGCAGGTCATCACCCCCGCCACGACACTGGCAGCAATCCGGGCCGCCGCGCTGGCGGGCCGCTGAAGAAACGATCCCGGGCCCGTTGCGCCGGGCCAACGAAGATCCCTTGATTGCGCGATTGGACGTGGCAGGCCCGCGCCAAGCGTGCGTAGGATCGCGTAGTGAGCGATGACTAACCGGCAGCGCGAATGTCCTGGAGGGCCCTCGCAATGCAGCCGACATGAAGCGGGTTTTGATTCTGGGCCAGGCTGGCACCTTCGGCGAGGCCTGGTGCCAGCACGCGGCGGCGCGACTCGCGCAGCGGCTCGGGGTGCCTTGCCTCCCCGCATCCGACGCCGCGCCGCCGAAGCTTTCGCGCGGCTGGGTGGCAACAGCAAGCGTCGGCGCCCTCTCCAGGCGCTTGATGCACTCGGCCGACACCGCAATCTGGCTGCAGTTCCAGCCGCTGGCAGTGACGCGGGCGTGGGCCGGGGGGCTGCGGGCGAAACTCGTCGGTGCGGCACACGCCCCGCGCCGAGCCGGGCTGGCCGACGTCCGCGACAGCCTCGTCCACATGGCGTGGACGCCGCACATGCATCGGCTGCTGCGCCACCCTGCCCTGGCGCACCTGCAGATCTTTCACCTGCGCAGCCCGGAAGAAACAGACTTCTGGCTGCGTGTGCAGGAACATCGGCTGCCGCCGGGCCGGCCGGGGGCGCCGCAGCCCGCCTGAGGCGGTCGTTTCCCGACTCGCCATACGGCGCGTACTAGCGCGGCTGAAAGAAAGACAGCATCTCCTCGGCAAGCAACTCCGGCGTCTCCTCGGCGATGTAGTGGCCGCCCGGCGTCGATCGGCCGGTTACGGTGCCCGATGCCTTCGCTTGCCAGTCGGCGATCGGTGCGAACAACCGCTGCACGACGCCGCGCTCACCCCACAGAACGCGCAGCGGGCAGACGATCCGTCCCTGCGCATCGGCGCGATCGTGCTCGAGGTCGATCGAAGCTGCGGCCCGATAGTCCTCGCACATGGCGTGGACGGTCGACGGATCGCCGATGCAGCGCTCGTATTCGGCAAGTGCCCGGGGATCGAACAGCTCAAGCCCGTGGCTGCCCCAGCCGCCGAGCTTCTTGCGCAGGTAGAAGACCGGGTCGGCGGCGATCAACCGCTCGGGCAGCGGCTCCGGCTGGATCAGGAAGAACCAGTGGTAGTAGGCGCGCGCGAACTCCATGTCGGTGCGCTGGTACATGGTCAGGGTCGGCGAGATGTCGAGCAGCATCAGCCGCTCCACCGCCTGCGGATGGTCGAGCGCCATCCGGTGGGCGACGCGGCCGCCGCGGTCGTGCCCGCAAACGCCGAAGCGCTCGAAGCCGAGCGCGCGCATCAGCGCGACGTTGTCGGCAGCGATCACGCGCTTGCTGTAGGCGGCGTGCGTGGCGTCCGAAGGCGGCTTGTCGGAGTCGCCGTAGCCGCGCAGGTCGGGCAGCACCAGCGCGAAGTGTCCGGCGAGCATCGGTGCCACCCTGTGCCACATTGCATGCGTCTGAGGGAACCCGTGCAGCAGCAGAAGCGGAGGCCTGCCGGCAGCGGCACCGAGGTTGTGGCGCAGGCCGAGACGGATGCCGCCGACCCGCAGGCGCGTCAGTTCGAAGCCGGCAAACCAGTCAGACATCCGAGTTCTCCGCCAGCATCAGCAGCAACCCCTCGAGCGAGACGATGATTGCCTGCGTGCGCACCGCGGCACGATCGCCGCCCAGCCGACGCGATTCGGTGCGCAGCCGCAGTTCGCCGGCCCGGCGCAGCGCCCACGAGAAGCACACCAGCCCCACCGGCTTCTCGGCGCTGCCGCCGCCGGGCCCGGCGACGCCGGTGATGCCGACGGCGATCTGCGCGTCGCTGGCGACCAGCGCGCCGCGCGCCATCGCCCGCGCGACCGGTTCGCTGACCGCACCGTGCAGGCGCAGGTCAGTGGCGCTCACGCCGAGCACCTGCCGCTTGGCCGCGTTCGAGTAGGTGACGAAGCCGCGGTCGAACCACTGGCTCGAGCCGGCCACCTGCGTCACCGCGTAAGCCACGCCGCCGGCGGTGCAGGACTCCGCCGTCGCCAGCCACAGCCGGCGCGCCTGCAGAGCCTCGCCGACCGCCTCGGCCAGCCGGACTATCCGCGCTTGCGCCGTCGCCATAGCCGTCACCCCCAGAGCCGAACGCCGATCGCCAGCACGAGCAGCGTGTAGAACGCAGCCACCAGGTCGTCCGCCATCACGCCGGCGCCGTTCTTGAAACGAGCATCGAGGGCGCGGATCGGCGGCGGCTTCACGATGTCGAAGAAGCGGAACAGCACGAACGCCGCCACCAGCAGCATGCCGCCGCGCGCCGCATGGCCCGGCAACAGCAGCAGCACGATCCAGAAAGCGACGATCTCGTCGATGACGATGTGCCCGGAATCGGCTGCGCCCAGCCGGTCGCCCGTGACCTGCGCCGCGTAGGCGCCGACGACCAGCATGGCCGCCACCAGCAGCCACCACGACCCGGGACCGAGCGACTCGTCGAGCCGCAGGAACAGCAGCCAGCCGAGCAGCGTGCCCCAGGTGCCCGGGGCGGCGCGCGGCAGGCCGCTGCCGGCACCGAGTGCGATCAGGTGCCAGGGCGAGGAAAGCATGAAGCGGACCGTCGGACGCCGCGGGGCGACGTCGCCGGTACCGTCAGGCGCTCTGGCTGCGTTCATCGCCGTGCGGCCGGCAGGACGCTCAGCGGGCGAAGTGGTCGAAGGCATGCCACGGCATCGGCAGTTCGGCACCGGCCGCATCGACGACGCGCAGACGATCGTCGAGGCCGACGATCCGGCCGATGCGGGTCACGGGCACCGCCGAGCTTGCCCCCGCCGCCTCGACCGCCTCACGCCGCCCTGGTGCAGCGGTGAAGAGCAGTTCGTAGTCGTCGCCGCCAGCGAGCGCATAGCGCTGCTGCTGCTCACCTGTCAGGCAGCGCAGCGCGGCGCCGCGGGGCACGCGCTCCCATTCGATGACGGCGCCGACGCGCGAGCGCTTCAGGATGTGCCCGAGGTCGCCGAGCAGGCCGTCGGAGACATCGATGGCGGCCGTTGCCAAGCCGCGTAGCGCCACGCCGAGGGCCACGCGCGGCTGCGGCCAGTCCATTCTGCTGGCGAAGGTGGCGGCGGCTTCCGCCGGGACACCAGTCAGTTCTCCGCTTCGGCAGGCGAGCGCCGCGCGCGCATCGCCAAGCGCGCTAGACAGCCAGAGATCGTCGCCGGCACGAGCACCGCCGCGCGTTCGCATGGCATCACGCGGCAGTTCGCCGAGCGCGGTGATGCAGATCGTCAGCGGGCCATCGACCGGCGCGGCTTCCGGCGGCAGTTGCGGCACGCGCGTCGTGTCGCCACCGGCGAGCACGCAGCCCTGCGCGTCGGCCAGCGCGAACAGGCCACGGCAGAAGGCTTCGAGCCAGGCCGCGTCGGCGCGCGGCAGCGCCAGCGCGAGCTGGAACGCGCGCGGTACTGCACCAGCCGCGGCGAGATCGGACAGATTGACCGCCAGCGCCTTGTGGCCCAGCGATTCGGCGTCGACACCCTGCAGGAAATGCCGCCCCTCGAGCAGCATGTCGGTGGTAATTGCAAGCAGTCGCTCGCCGCAGTCGAGCAGCGCGCAGTCGTCGCCGACCCCCACCCGAACCACTCCTGCAGGAGGCGGCGGTCGCGCGAAGTAGCGATCAATGAGTTCGAACTCGTTCATCGGCGTCGCCACCGGATGCTGCAGGGACGGCGGTGCTCTGCCGCCATGACCGACGACCGCAGCCGCTCAGCGAGTCTGCGCTTCATGCGGCCGCAGCCGCGCGGCAACCTTGTCGAGGACGCCATTGACGTACTTGAAGCCCTCGGTGCCGCCAAAGCTCTTCGCCAGCTCGACCGCCTCGTTGATCACGACGCGGTAGGGAATCTCCGGGCGCTGCTGCAGCTCGTAGGTGCCGATCAGCAGGATGCCATGCTCGACCGGCGACAGCTGCTCCGGACGGCGGTCGATGAACTCGACGAACTGCGCACGCAGCGAGTCGGCGCCGTCGATCACGCCGTGCAGCACCTCGCGCAGGTGCTGGCGGTCGGCCTTGTCGAAGCCGTCGGACTCCATCAGGTGCCCCTCGACGGCCGCGAGGTCCTGCCCGCCGACCAGCCACTCGTAGATACCCTGCAGCGCCAGCTCGCGCGCGCGCCGGCGGGCGCTGCGCCCGCCGCTGCGCGGACGGGCTTCCCCGGCAGGCTGCTGCTCGGCCACCCTACTGCTCCCCCGGCTCTTCCTCGCCGTCCTCGGCAAGCGCCCACATCAGGTTGCCCATCTCGACCGCCAC
>JBHJND010000208.1:0-2254 GCA_048497655.1 Caballeronia novacaledonica | reverse complement strand
GGCACGGCGACTGGGTGCGCATCACGCCGCGCGGCGGCGCGATCATCTACGGCCGCTCGGACGCGACGATCAACCGCCAGGGCATCCGCATGGGCACCAGCGAACTGTACCGGCTGGTCGAGGACGAGCCCGAGGTGCTCGACAGCCTGGTGGTCGATCTGGAGTACCTCGGCCGCGAGTCGTGGATGACGCTGTTCGTCGTCCTGCGCGAAGGCGCCGTGCTCGACGAGTTGCTGGCCGAGCGGCTGAAGCGGCGCATCCGCGCCGGCCTTTCGCCGCACCACGTGCCGACCGAGATCGTGCAGGCGCCCGACGTGCCGCGCACGCTGTCGGGCAAGAAGATGGAAGTGCCGGTCAAGAAGCTGATGCTCGGCCAGGAGCTGGCGAAGGTCGCCAATGCCGACGCGATGGCCAACGCGGGCTGCCTCGCCTGGTACCGCGAGTTCGCCGGGCGGCACCTGGCGCGCCTGTCCGGCGCCTGACCGGCGGCGCAAGCGGGCAAAAAAAACGGCGCCGGGTGACGGCGCCGAATCAATTGTGAGGACAGCCCAGCCGCGAAACCGGACTGCAGGACGAACTCTACGAGCCGAAACTTAAGGGCGACTTATGGTCCGGCGGCCGGCGGCCCGCTCGGCAGCCGGAAGCCGACCGCCAGTCCCCGGCCCCCCGGCCCGTCGCCGATGAAGGTCTCGCCGCCGTGCAGCCGGGCCACCTCGCGGACGATCGCCAGGCCCAGCCCGCTTCCCGGGGCGCGGCTGTCGCGGCCGCGGTAGAAGCGGTCGAAGACCCGCTCGCGCTCGTCGGCCGGCAGCCCGGGGCCGCTGTCGCCGACCTCGACCCGCCAGGTGCCGGCTTCCTCGCGCACCGCCAGGGCGACCTCGCCGCCGGCCGGCGTGTAGCGCAGCGCGTTGTCGAGCAGGTTGGTCAGGGCCATGCGCAGCGCCGCCTCGTGGCCGAGCGCCCGGGCGGCCTGCGGCAGCGCGGTGCGCAGGGTGATGCGCGCCGTTTCGGCTAGCGGCGCCAGTTCGTCGGCGACATCGCGCGCCACCTGCGCCAGGTCCAGTGGCACCGCAGGCTCGCGCGCTGCATCGGGGTCGAGCCTCGCCAGGGCGAGCAGCTGCGCCACCAGCTGGCTGGCGCGCTTCACCCCCGCTTCCAGCTTCTGCAAGGCCGCGTCGCGCTCCGGCCCGTCTGCCGCTCGCTGTGCCAGCTGCGCCTGCAAAGTCACGGCCGCCAGCGGCGTGCGCAGCGCGTGCGCGGCATCGGCGCTGAAGGCGCGCTGCTGCTCCAGCGCCGCCTGCAACCGCTGCAGCAGTCCGTTCAACGCTGCCACCATCGGC
The DNA here is from genome assembly GCA_048497655.1 of Caballeronia novacaledonica. Taxonomy (GTDB): domain Bacteria; phylum Pseudomonadota; class Gammaproteobacteria; order Burkholderiales; family Burkholderiaceae_F; genus JADJWR01. Next base: position 914 of record JBHJND010000208.1, on the reverse strand, counting down.
CGCAGTTCCCCGGCCAGCGGCTCGACCGCCAGCGGCGCCGCCGAGCCCGGCTGGCGCTGCGCCAGCTGTGTGCCGAGCTCGTCCAGCGGCCGCAGCGCCCGGCCGACGATCCACCAGAGCAGCGCCGCACCCGCCGGCACCAGCAGCAGCAGCGGCGCCAGCAGGCGCAGCGTGATGGCGATGGCCTGCGCGCGGCGCTGCGCCAGCGGCTGCGCGACCTGGATCAGCTGCACGTCGTTCGGCAGCGCATAGACGCGCCAGCGGCTGCCGGCGTGGTCGATGTCGCGGAAGCCCTCGGCCGCCGTGCGCGGCAGCGGCGCCGCGTCGCGCGAGCGGTAGGGCTGCTCGCGGCGGGCGTCGTCGACCTGCACCAGCAGCCGCTGCTCCGGTCGCTCGGCCGAGCGCTCGATGCGCTCGGTGTCCAGCCGCGCGTGGTCGCGCAGCGACAGCGCCACCTGGCGCATCTCCTCGTCGAGCAGCGCGTCGACCTCGTGGCGGGCGCTGGCGTAAGTGAGCGCGCCGCCGGCGAGCGCTGCCACGGCGAGCAGCGCCAGTAGCGCCAGCAGCAGCCAGCGGCGGATCGAACGCATCAGGCCGCCGGCTCCAGGTCGCCGAGCGTGTAGCCGACGCCGCGTACGTTGCGGATCGCCCGCTCGCCGAGCTTGCGGCGCAGGTTGTGGATGTGCACCTCGACCGTGTTGCTGCCGACCGGCTCGTTCCAGCCGTACAGCCGCTCCTCGAGCTGCGCGCGCGACAGCACCGCCTCAGGCCTTTCGAGCAGCGCCTGCAGCAGCGCGAACTCGCGGGCGGAGAGCTGCAGCGGCTGCTCGCCCAGCCAGGCGGCGTGCTTCGCCGGGTCCAGCCGCAGCCGCCCGTGCGCCAGCAGCGGCTCGGCGCGGCCGGCCGCCCGGCGC
>JBHJND010000207.1:0-7256 GCA_048497655.1 Caballeronia novacaledonica | reverse complement strand
GTCCGGCGCGTTGACATGAGTCAAGCCGGTACCCGACTCCAGCACCCGGTGCGGGGGTTTTCGCGGGCCGTCGCGCAGCGCGCGACCGATCCTCCTTCCGGTGCTGCGCAGCGTCTGCCGCCGGCGGGCCCGGACCCGCGTCAGCGGCTTAGAGATCGAGCCGCTTGGCCGCCTCGTGCAGATCCCAGTCGCACTGCAGCTGCATCCAGAACGTCGGCTCGTTGCCGAAGTACCGCCCCAGGCGCACCGCCGTGTCGGCGGTGATGCCGCGGTGGCCGCGGATCAGCTCGTTGACGCGCCGGCGCGAGATGCCGAGCGCGGTGGCGAGCGCCTGCTGGGTGATGCCCAGCGGCTTGAGGAAGCGCGTGTCGAGGAAGTAGCCCGGATGCACCGGCGCGCGCCGGGTCGCCAGCCGGGGAGCGCGCGGCGTGCGCGTCGGTCCTGCTCCCGCAGGTCCGCGCGCCGCCGTCTTGCTGCGCGCCGCCATCGTCATCATCGAAGGTCAGGGCTTCTGGACCCGCCAGCCGTTGACCATCGTGCTGATGATCGTCTCCTTGGTAAAGACGTCCTGGCGTATCACCATGTACATGTGCGCCAGCGAGAAGATGATCAGATACCACATGCCGAGCCGGTGGTAGGTGTGCAGCTGCTGGCTGTCGCCGATGAGCGGCTGCAGCCACGAGGTGAAGAAGCGGAACTGCCAGCTCGCCATGCCGGCGCCCTCGCCGTACAACGCGAAGCCCGACAGGATCATCCACACGGCGCCCAGCAGGTACATGAAGAACATCGCCACCGCCGCCAGCGGGTTGTGCCCCTCGTAGCTGCCGGGCTCCTTCTTGACGTACAGGTAGAACAGGACGTCGTTGATCAGCCCCTTCCAGAACTTGGCCGTCAGCAGAGAGAACGGCACGATGAAGATCTCGCGCGCGAACTTGTTGCCGACGATCGCCCAGTACACCCGCAGCACGAAGAACACCGCGAAGACGTAGCCGGCGGCGAAATGCAGGAAGCGGATGTAGCCGAACCAGAAGGTGTCGTAGGCCTCGCCGCCGACTGCCGGCGGCGGAGCCCCGATCAGGAAGCCCGTCGCGATGAGGACGAACATCGCGAACATCATCACCCAGTGCCACAGGCGTACCGGCGCTTCCCAGACGTAGACGGCGTGCGGCATCGAGCCGGCCGGCTTGCTGACTGCTGCCATTGCGGCCTCCTCTCGTCTCAGCGCACCGTCACGCGCGTGATCTCCTCACCCTCGGGCGAGACCACGTGCGTCGCGCAGGCCAGGCACGGGTCGAAGCTGTGGATCGTGCGGATGATCTCCAGCGGTTCGTCGGGCTTGGCCATCTTGGTGTTCATCAGCGACGCCTCGTAGGCGCCGATCTGGTTCTTCGGGTCGCGCGGCCCGGCGTTCCAGGTGGTCGGCACGATGCACTGGTAGTTGTCGATCTTGGTGTTCCTGATCCGGATCCAGTGCCCGAGGGCGCCGCGCGGTGCCTCGCAGTAGCCGACGCCGCGGGCGTCGGCCGGCCAGGTCCTCGGCTCCCACATCTCGACGTTGGCGGTCGCCAGGTTGCCGGCCTTGATGTTGGCCATCAGCTTGTTGAAGAAGTACTTCATCCGGTGCGCCGCCCACGAGCACTCCAGCCCGCGCGCCGCTGTGCGGCCGAGGGTGGAGAACAGCGCCGCGACCGGCACGTCGAGCTTCTTCAGCACCATGTCGACGGGCTCCTTGAACTCGGGGATGCCCATCGCGTAGTAGGTGACGTAGCGCGCCAGCGGCCCGACTTCCATCGGCTGGCCCTTGAAGCGCGGCGACTTCACCCACGAGTACTTGGCGCTCTCGTCGACGTTGTCGATCGCCGTGCGCTTGCCGACGGTGCCCTTGCCGAGCACGAAGTTCGGCTCGGTGACGCCGTCCCACGGGTGCAGGCCCTTGCTCTCGTCGGGGTACTTGTACCAGCTGTGGGTGACGTACTCCTGGATCAGGTTCGGGTCCTTCAGGTCGACCGGGTGGATCTCCTTCAGGTTGCCGCCGAGGATCGCGCCGCGCGGCATCAGCAGGCTCTTGTTCGAGTCGTCGTTGGCGATGTCCGGGAACTCGCCGTAGCACAGCAGGTTCTGGCTCGAGATGCCGCCGCCGATCGCGCCCCAGTCCTTGTAGAAGCTGGCCACCGCCAGCAGGTCCGGGATGTAGACGTTGTCGATGAAGGCGATGGTCTCGTCGATGATCCGCGCGACCATGTTCAGCCGTTCCATGTTGATCCCGCCGACGGCGCCGACGCCGTCGACGTTGATCGGCGACGGCACGCCGCCGACCAGCCAGTTCGGGTGCGGGTTCTTGCCGCCGAAGATGGTCTGGATCTTGACGATCTCCTTCTGGAAGTCGAGCGCCTCGAGGTAGTGGCCGACCGCCATCAGGTTGGCCTCCGGCGGCAGCTTGTACGCCGGGTGCCCCCAGTAGCCGTTCTTGAACGGCCCGAGCTGGCCGCTCTCGACGAACTTCTTCAGCCGCGACTGCAGGTCGCGGTAGTAGCCGGGCGAGGACATCGGCCAGCTGGAGATCGACTGCGCCAGCTCGGACGTCTTCTTGGCGTCGGCCGACAGCGCGCTGACCACGTCGACCCAGTCCAGCGCGTGCAGGTGGTAGAAGTGCACCAGATGGTCGTGCGCGTACAGCGTCGAGTGCATCAGGTTGCGGATGATGTTGGCGTTGTCGGGGATCTTGATCTTCAGCGCGTCCTCGACGCAGCGCACGGAGGCCAGCGCGTGCACGCCGGTGCACACGCCGCAGATCCGCTCGACGAAGGCCCACGCGTCGCGCGGGTCACGGCCCTTGAGGATCACCTCGAGGCCGCGCCACATGGTGCCGGTCGACACCGCGTTGCGGATCACGTTGTCCTTGTCGAGGTTGACCTCGATGCGCAGATGGCCCTCGATGCGGGTGATCGGGTCGACCACCACGCGCTTGCCGGAGTTGTCGAGCTTGAAGCCCTGGGTTTCGATGACTGGCATGGCTTGTTCCTCCGACTAGGCCTTGGGTTTGCTGGTGGCGGCGCGCTGGATCGCGCCGACCGCGGCGTGCGCGACGATCGCCGCGCCGACCACCCCGGCGACCACCGCGCCGACCTTGTCGGCATTGGCCTCGACGCCGAAATCCTTGATGTTGGTGAGGCGGTCGTAGAACGATCCGCGGTCCCAGAAGTCGTCTTCCGAGCAGCCGATGCAGCCGTGCCCCGAGCCGATCGGGAAGCTCACGCCCTCGTTCCAGCGGACGGTCGAGCAGGCGTTGTAGGTGGTCGGCCCCTTGCAGCCGACCTTGTACAGGCAGTAGCCGGCGCGGGCGCCGGCGTCGTCCCACTGCTCGACGAACTGGCCGGCGTCGAAGTGCGGCCGGCGATAGCACTTGTCGTGGATCCGCTGGCTGTAGAACATCACCGGCCGGCCCTGCCGGTCGAGCTGCGGAATCCGGTCGAACGCGGCGACGTAGGTCACCACGGCGGCCATCACCTCGGCGATCGGCGGGCAGCCGGGCACCTTGATGATCGGCTTGCCGGTGATCACCTTGTCGATCGACACCGCCTGGGTCGGGTTGGGCTTGGCCGCCTGCACGCAGCCCCAGCTGGCGCACGAGCCCCAGGCGATCACCGCCTTGGCGTCCTTGGCCACGTGCTTGAGCTTCTCGACGAACGGCCGGCCGCCCGGCATGCAGAACATGCCGTCCTCGTTCAGCGGCGGGTTGCCCTCGCAGGCGAGGATGTAGTTGCCCTTGTACTTGGTGATCGTGTCCTCGAGCGCCGCCTCGGCCTGGTGCCCCGCCGCCGCCATGATCGTGTCGTCGTAGTCGAGCGAGATCATCGACAGGATGATGTCCTTGGCCAGCGGGTGCGCCGAGCGGATGAAGGACTCGGTGCAGCAGGTGCACTCGAGCCCGTGCAGCCAGACGACCGGCAGGCGCGGCTTGGTCTGCAGCGCCTGCGCCATCTGCTGGGCCTGCGCCGGGCTCAGCCCGAGCGATGCCGCGGTCAGGCTGCAGTACTTGATGAAGCTGCGCCGCGTGATGCCCTGCCGCCGCAGGAGGTCGTAGAAGGTCTCGATCATGGCCGTCTCCGGAAGGTCCGAGAGACCGGCTTGCAGGCACACGGATCATCTCCCGTGCCGGCCGCCGGTGCTTGCGCGCAAATGTGCGCCGGACGCTGCGGCCCGAGATTGACGGCCATCAAGGATGAATACGGAGGCTGGCCGCGCGTTACGCCATCCGTTACACGCACACGCCGGCGATTACTGCAGCAAAACGCTCAACAACCCGGGCGGCCGGGACCCGGCCGGCGGCAACCGCACCGGCGGGTTCGACGCGTCAGACGAAGCGGCCGAGCCTGACCTGCGTGTTGCCCGGCCGCAGGTGCTTCAGCGACGGCATCACCAGCACCGTGCGGTCGTAGGGCGCGCGCCAGACGATCGGCGCGCCGGTGGCGGGATCGGTGTCCTCGGCGATCGGCGTGCCGGCCTTCTCGACCACACCGAGCCCCTCGATCGGCACCAGGAAGCGGAAGCCCATCGACTTCGCCACCACCGCCTCGGTGACGCGCACCAGCCGCTGCTCCAGCGGCGCCGGCAGGCGCAGCCGCGCCTGCGCCCACGCGTCGTCGACCGCGCCTGTAGCGCGGAGAAAGCGGACCAAGGTGTCGATCGCCACGTCGGCGGCCGCGCGCTCCCAGTGCTGGCCGCATTCGATCAGCACCGCCCGCTTCGGGCTCGCCGGGTCGCCGAAGCCGCCGCGCTCGATCATGCGCAGCCCGGCCGGATGCCCGGTGTCGAGCAGCAGGTCGGCCGGCACGCCGATCTCTCGGGCGAACTCCGCGTTCTTCTCCGCGGTGCCGCAGACCATGATCGGCCGGCCCGGCTCGTGCATCGAGTGCAGGTCGAGGATGAAATCGGCCTCGTCGACGAACGGCCGCAGCCGCCGTGCCCGTCGCAGTTCGAGCGAGTCGCGCCGGCCGAACAGGGCCTCGTCGGCCCACACGCGGTTGTAGTCCTCGTCGATGAAGCGCGAGGCGTCGGGGTCGTCGAGGTCGAAGCGGGCGTACGCCTCGACGTTGGCAAAGGCGAGCGTCAGCCGGCCGCGTGCCGGCGCCGGCCGCTCGCGCAGCAGCCAGTCGAGCGCGATCGCGCCGCAGAACTCGTTGCCGTGGGTGAGCGCCTGCACCATCACGTTCGGGCCGGGCCGGCCCGAGTCGAGCAGGTGCACGTAGTCGACGCCGGTGTTGCCGGCGCGCCAGCGCCCGATGTCGGGCGGGGTCAGTTCGACCGGCAGGTGTTCAGCCACGGCGCAGCTCCGCTCCGATGTAGTCGGCGATCGCCTTGGCGAGGCGCGAGAGGTCGGCCTGCAGCGCCGCGAAGCCCTGCTGCCTGCTGCGCGTCGCCTCGTCCATGTACAGCCTCTTGTTGACTTCCACCTGCAGGCTGTGCCGGCGCCGGCGCGGCTCCGAGTAGGCCTTCACCAGCTCGACGCCCTTGTACGGGTCGTTGACCGCGACCTCGTAGCCCATCGCTGCCAGCGTGGCGCGGACGAACCCGGTGAAGGCCGGGTCGCAGGTGCTGCCGTCGCGGTCGCCGAGCACGAAGTCGGCGCGCGGCTGCCCTTGGCCGCCCTCGCCCTGCTTGCCGCCGACCGCCGGCATCGAGTGGCAGTTGAGGTGGTAGACGGCGCCGAAGCGGCGGTGCGTCTCGTCGAGCAGCGCGCGCAGCCGCTGGTGGTAAGGCGCGTGGCAGCGCTCGATGCGCGAGACCACCTCGGCCACGGCCAGCCGGCGCGAGTAGATCGCCCGGCCGTCGTCGAGCGTGCGCCAGACGAGCGCCTTGCCGATGCGCGCCTTGCCGCTGGGCACGTGCTCGTGCGGCCAGTGGCCGCCCTCGATCAGCTCCAGGTCGATGTCGCCGCGGTGGCGGTTCGGGTCGAGGTAGGTGCGCGGGAAGCGCGCCGACAGCAGCGGCACGCCCAGCTCGGTGGCCGGCCGGTACAACTCGTCGACATAGCAGTCCTCGCCCTCGCGCAGGTCGAACTCGGTCACCGCCGCGTCGAAGTCGGCCGGGAAGTCGCGCCCCGAGTGGGGCGAATCGAGCACCAGCGGCACTGCCGCCGACCCGGGTCCGTGCAGTTCGACGGGCATCGGTGTCATCGTGCGGGTGCGGCAGTCGCCGGTTCAGTCGTTCAGGTGGCAGGCCGAGAAGCGGCCCGGCGCGATCTCGCGCAGCGCCGGCGCCTCGGCGGCGCAGCGGGCCATTGCCCGCGGGCAGCGCGGGTGGAAGTGACAGCCGGGGGGCGGGGCCAGCGGCGACGGGATCTCGCCCTTGATCGGCACGAAGGCGCGCCGCTTGCGGTCGATGCGCGGCACCTCGGCCAGCAGCGCCTGCGTGTAGGGATGGTTGGGCGAGTCGAACAGCCGCGCGGTGGCGGCGATCTCGACCACCCGGCCGAGGTACATCACCACCACGCGGTCCGACAGGTGGCGCACCACGCCGAGGTCGTGGCTGATGAACAGATACGTCAACCCGAGGCTCTCGCGCAGGTCCATGAACAGGTTCAGCACCTGCGCCTGGATCGACACGTCGAGCGCCGCCACCGCCTCGTCGCAGATCAGGAACTCGGGCTTCACGGCCAGTGCGCGGGCGATGCCGATGCGCGCCCGCTGGCCACCGGAGAACTGGTGCGGATAGCGGCGCGCGTAGCCGGCGTCCAGCCCGACCCGCTCGAGCAGGTCGGCGACGTAGCCGGCCACCTCGCCCTTGGGCACCAGGCCGTGCACGCGCGGCGCCTCGCCGACAATCTCGGCGATGCGCATGCGCGGGTTCAGCGAGGCGAACGGGTCCTGGAAGATCATCTGGATCGGCGGCTGCCTGCCGCCGCCGGCAGTGACGCTGAGGCCGCGATACAGCACCTCGCCGTCGGAGGGCGCGTGCAGGCCGCAGCCGAGCCGGCCGAGCGTGCTCTTGCCGCAGCCGGACTCGCCGACCAGCCCGACCACCTCGCCCTGCGCCACCGCGAAGCCGACCCGGTCGACCGCGTGCACGGTGTACTCGGCGACCTGCGCGCCGAGTCGGCTGGCCAGGCGCTCGACCGCGTCGAGCCGCTTGACGAAGCGCTTGCTGACGACGCGGAACTCGAGCAGGGCCTCGGCCATCGGGGATGCTTCGCTCAGGCGACGGCCGCCGCGGCGGCAAGCGGGAAATGGCAGCGCACCCGGCGCGCGCCGAGCGGC
>JBHJND010000206.1:0-3261 GCA_048497655.1 Caballeronia novacaledonica | reverse complement strand
GCTCGTCCCCGGGATGGCCGAGGGCCGTGGCGACCGCCCGCAGCTTGATGCGCGATTCCTGCCATTCGCTATCCGGGTCGGAGTCGGCCACGATGCCGCAGCCGGCGAAGAGCGTGGCCCGCGCGCCATCCGCGATCCCGCAGCGGAGCGCGACCCACAGCTCGCCGTCCCCGTCGGCGCCGAGCCAGCCCACCGGGCCGGCGTACCAGCCCCGGTCGAAGCCCTCGTGCTCGTGGAAGCGCTGATCCTCGGCGGCCAGCACGGCGGCGGCGAGCAGCGCGCCCGATTGTGTCGGACTGATCCAGCGGCCAGCGCCCGGAGTCAGGCGTCGCAGGCTCGGTAGCCCTGCGGCATCGGGGCAGCCGAGCTCGACCGGGCCCTCGGCGAGCTTCTCCGTGCCGAGTCCATCGACACGGAAACCGTCGATCACCGGTTCGACCCGCGCGCGCCGCTGCGGCAGGCGCAGGCTGCCGCGCGCCTCGATGCGCCCCTCGATGTGCGCCAGGTGCGCTTCCGGAATCACCGACGCCAGCAGCCGGTAGACCGCGGCGATCTCGGTCGGCGGCAATCGCCAGTCGACGTCGATGCGCTCCGGCTGCAGCCGCGCCGTGAAAGACATTTCGACGTCGCCCCCTTTCAGCTCGCCGGCGATGGTTCGCGCGTCGAGTTGGACAAGGCGCAGTTGCAGGCGATCGATGTACACCGTCTGCGCCGCCAGCCGCGATGCCTCGATGCGGCAGGGCGCGCAGACCGCTCGCAGCGCGCTGCCGTCGCGCGCGAAATGCAGCCTGCCGAAGCGGCTGTCGACGGTGCGGCCGTCGAGCAGGCGCAGCGCGACGGGTGAGGTGGCGAAGCGCAACAGCCCGGGCACGCTGACCTTCACCCGCAGCCCCGGCACTGCGCGCACCTGCACCACCCAGGCGCCCGGCGGCGTCGTCAACGCGCCGCCAGCCGACAGCACCACCATGGCGAGCGTCGCCAGCGCAGCGACGCCGAGGGCAGCGCCACCGACCAGCAGCGCCAGCCATCCGAACACACGGGGCGGGTTCATGAGTCGCCTGACGTATCGAGCGGTGTGACGACCGTCAGCGCCCACCACGCGCTGGCGGCTCGCCGAAACTGCGCGTCCCAGAACCATGCCGACACGTCGGTCCAGCCGGGTTCGGCCGCATCGTCGAGGCGCTCGCCGATCCGCTCGCACACGCGCAGCCGCTGCCCACCGCGCGTAGCGACGAAGCAGCGCCAGCGCAGGCCCTGCGCATCGACTCCCGCCTGCGCCTCGGCGACCGCGTAGCCGGCGGCGCGGAAGCAGTCGCTCGCCGGGTGCAGCAGCCTCGTGGCCCGCCGCACGTGGCGGACGATCAGCAGTTGCTCGCCGTCGGTGAAGCGCGCCACCGCGCCCGGAAAGCGCGCGGCGAAGCGAGCCTCCAGGGCGGTCGGCGGCAGTTGGGTCAGCGGCTGGCCGCGGAAGTGGGTCGGCCACTCGATCGCGGAGGATCGCGTGCCGACCGCCGCCGCCGGATCGCCGCCCGCCGTCCCGGAGACGGCAGGCAGCGCGCCGGCGAGCGGCAGCACCGCCGCGGCCAGACAAGCGCCGACGAAGAATGTCCGCACGTTCATCGCGTGCGCCGGGCAATGCCGCCCGGCCACCGCGCGGGTGCCCGGCCGGCGCTCCGGGTAACAGTTCGGAGGGCGACGGGAGCGCGGCCGGCGAAGGCGAGGATCGGCAGCAGCGCCGCGGCGAACGCCGCCAGGCCGATCGCCGGGTGCAGCCACGCCGGCGCCGGCACGAGGCCCGCCTCGGGGAAGAACAGCAGCGCATTGCGCAGCACGTTGGCGGCGAACACCGCCACCGCCGCCACGCAACCGTTGGCGAGCGTGCGCCGCGCCGACGCGCCGCTCAGGTACGACAGCAGCGCCGCCGCCCAGCTGCCGACCCACAGCATGCCGATGCCGGCGCAGGGCGGATCGACGAGGATCGTCCGACCCTGCCACAGCAGCGCCGCGCCGGCAGCCTGCGCCTCGACGCCGGCGAGCGCGAGCAGCGGCGCGGCGGCGTGCGCGGTGGCCAGACGCAGCGGGTAGCCGAGGTAGAACTGCAGCGAGGCGATCACCGGCAGCGACAGGAGAAGCAGTGTCGCCATCGGCGCCGCCGGCCGCCGCGGCAGCGCCGAGGCCAGGAACGTCGCCAGCGACAGCATCGCCGTGCCGGCGGCGAAGATCGGCGGCACGACGAAGGTCGCCAGCGCCGCCAGCACCGCGAGCGCGCCGCCGGCGACCAGCGCCGCGCGCGCCGGCATCACGAGTTCGCGCCGCGCGCGGACGACCAGCGCCAGCACGGTGGCGAGCGCCAGCAGGCCCCAAGGCTCGTCGGAGCCGTCGGTGAGCCGCCGCGCCAGCCAGACGCCGTGCGGCCACAGCGCAGCGAGCAGCAGCCCGAGCAGCCACCACTGGCGCGGCACATCCGCCAGCCGCGCGCGCCAGGTCGGTCGCGCCGCGGGCTGCGCGCGCGGCGCTGCGACCGGCAGTTGGCCACGCGCGCCGAACAGCGGGTTCGGCATCACGCGACCGACGCGCGCATTGAGGACGACCGCGTCAGCCATGGCGCGAACCTCGGCGGCGACGCTGCCACCACAGCAGCCCGCCGGCCAGCGCCGCCAGCAGCGCGAACTCGGGCTCCGGCGTGCTCGGCACCTGGCCGACGGCGAGGTTGCTCACGCCCTGCGGCAGCGGCAGCGGCTGGTCGACCGGCGTCGCGTTGCCGCCGGGGTTGCGCACCACCTGGTCGACGGCGATGAACGAGGTGTAGTCGGTGAGCAGGTTGTGCGCCAGGCCGAGCCGGGTGATCTCGCGCACCGCCTCGTCGTCGCGACCGAGCCGGTTGAAGTCGCCGAGCTCGGCGATGCGGCCACGCGCCCACAGGTAGCGCAGCGCCGGCGTGTCGTCGCGCACGGCGGCCCGCTCGACGTCGATCGGCAGCAGCACGGCGCCGCCGGCGGCCAGTCCCTCGATCTCGATGCGGCCCCTCGCCTTGCCGCGGAACCTGCCGGAGACGACGATCGGCCGCCGGGCGAACAGGTCCGGCACCTGCGGCGGGTCGACGTCGTAGGCGTCGAAGCCGTCGAACTTCACCCGGATGCGGGTGAGCAGCGGCTGCTCGATCATCGCCCGCAGCCGCGCCGCTTCGGCTTCGGCCTGCTGCGCGTTGAGCACGAAGAACGGCTCGCCCTTGCCGGCGCGCGCCAGCCCTTCGATCAGCAG
>JBHJND010000205.1:0-3690 GCA_048497655.1 Caballeronia novacaledonica | reverse complement strand
CCGCGCAGAGTCTCGGCGGCGCCGAGGTGCACATGCACCGCAGCGGGGTCGCCCACCTGGCCGCGCACAGCGAGGTGGCAGCGCTGGAACTGGTCAAGCGCCTCCTGGGCTACCTGCCGCAGAACAACAACGAGGACCCGCCGCAGATCGCGCCCTACGACCTCGCCGACCGCATGGAGCCGGCGCTCGACACGCTGATCCCGGCCGCCGAGAGCGAGCCGTACGACATGCGCGACGCGATCGAGCTGGTCTTCGACCGCGGCAGCCTGCTCGAGATCCATGCCGACTACGCGCCGAACGCGGTGGTCGGCTTCGCGCGTCTGGACGGCTACTCGGTCGGCATCGTCGCCAACCAGCCGGCCTACATGGCCGGCGCGCTCGACATCGACGCCAGCGACAAGATCTCGCGCTTCATCCGCACCTGCGACGCCTACAACGTGCCGGTGATCACCTTCGTCGACTGCCCGGGATTCCTGCCCGGTACCGAGCAGGAGTACCGCGGCGTGATCCGCCACGGCGCCAAGATCATCTACGCCTACTGCGAGGCGACGGTGCCGAAGATCTCGATCGTCACCCGCAAGGCGATGGGCGGCGCCTACGTGGCGATGAGCTCCAAGCAGATGCGCACCGACCTCGCCTTCGCCTGGCCGACCGGGCAGATCGCGGTGATGGGCGCCGAGCCGGCGGTGCGCGTGCTGTACCGCGACGAGGTGCGCAACGCCGCCGACCCGGCGGCGAAGGAGCGCGAGCTGATCGCCTACTACCGCGAGAAGTTCTTCAACCCCTACCGTGCCGCCGACGTCGGCCAGATCGACGAGGTGATCGAGCCGCGCGAGACGCGGCCGCGGCTGATCCGCGCGCTCGAAGTGCTGCGCACCAAGGTGCAGCAGAGCCCGCCCAAGAAGCACGGGCTGATCCCGACCTGACGCCGGCCGCGCGCCGGTCGCCGGAGCGACACCATGGAGAACCTCGGCTGGGGCCTGCAGATGACCGTGCTTGGCATGGGACTGGTGTTCGCCCTGCTGGCGCTGCTGTGGGGCCTGCTGACGTTGGTGCTGAAGTTCGATCCGGCGCCCGCCGAGCCGCTGTCGCCGCAGGCGGCCACAGGGGGGGCGGAGCACGTTGCCGAGGTCACCGCCGGTGCGGTGGGCGCGCCGGCGGCGGCGCCCACGGTCGACGGCATGGATGCCGAACTGGTGGCGGCGATCATGGCGGCGGTGCTGGCGCACAAGGCGGTGCGCCGGGGCGAGGCGGCGCCGGTCATGCGCAGCTACTGGCCGGGCAGCCTGCTTTACGCCTCGCGGTGGGTGGCCAGCGGGCGGATGCGCCAGAACCGCAGCTGGCAACGGGGGCGATAGGCGATGAGACGCTACACGCTGACGATCGGCGAGCGCGAGTTCGTGGTCGATGTCGACGACCTCGCCGCCGACCGCTTCGCCGTGCAGGTCGGCGGGCAGTCGTACGAGGTGACGCTGGCCGGCGGCGAGGACCTGCCGACCGGGACGATCTCGCCGCAGATCACGCTGCCCGCCGCGACCGGCGAGCGTGCGCCAGCCGACGGCGGCAACGGCAGCGGGCGGCGACCCCGCCCCGCCGCCGCGGCGGCGCCGGGACGCGCCGCGTCGCCCGGCGGCGCCGATCTGCTGAAGGCGCCGATGCCCGGCCTGATCCTGGCGGTGAACGTTGCCGCCGGCGCGCGTGTCGAGCGCGGCCAAGAGCTCGCGGTGCTCGAGGCGATGAAGATGCAGAACGCGATTCGCTCGCCGCGCGCGGGCACGGTGGCCGAGGTGTTCGTCGCCGCCGGCCAGAGCGTCGGCCACGGCGAGCCGATCCTGCGCTTCGAGGCGGGCGGGGCGTGAGCGGCGAGACGCTGGCACTGCTGGCGCAGGGCATCGGCGGCGTCAGCCTGCCGTCGCTGGTGATGATCGCGGTGGCGCTGGTGCTGCTCTACCTGGGCATCGCCCGCAACTACGAGCCGCTGCTGCTGCTGCCGATCGGCGCCGGCTGCCTGCTCGCCAACCTGCCGCTGTCGCCGCTGGTCGGCGACGACGGCATGCTTCGCCAGCTCTACCAGATGGGAGTGGGCAACGAACTGTTCCCGCTGCTCATCTTCATCGGCATCGGCGCGCTGACCGACTTCGGGCCGCTGCTGGAGAACCCGCGCATGGTGCTGCTCGGCGCGGCCGGGCAGTTCGGCATCTTCCTGACGCTGCTGGCAGCGCTGCTGCTCGGCTTTTCGCGCGAGGAGGCCGCCTCGATCGGCATCATCGGCGCCATCGACGGGCCGACGTCGATCTACGTCAGCGGCATCCTGGCGCCGCACCTGCTGGCGCCGATCACGGTGGCCGCCTACAGCTACATGTCGTTGGTGCCGATCATCCTGCCGCCGATCATGAAGCTGCTGACGACGCAGAAGGAACGGCGGATCCGCATGCCGTACTCGAAGCGCACGATCAGCCGCCGCACCCGCATCCTGTTCCCGATCGTGGTGACGATCGTCGTCGGCACGCTGGTGCCTTTCGCCACGCCGCTGATCGGCATGCTGATGCTCGGCAACCTGATGAAGGAGTCCGGCGTGGTCGAGCGCCTGACCCGCGCCTCGTCGCAGGAGATCGCCAACGTGGTGACACTGTTTCTCGGCCTGGCGATCGGCTCGACGATGGTCGGCGCCGAGTTCCTCAAGCTCTCGACGCTGGCCATCCTGCTGCTCGGCATCGTTGCCTTCGCGCTCGACGCGGTGGCCGGCGTGCTGTTCGGCAAGCTGCTGAACGCGGCCAGTGGCGGTCGCTTCAACCCGCTGATCGGCGCCGCCGGCATCAGCGCCTTCCCGATGGCCGCCCGGGTGGTGCACCGGGTGGCGCAGGAGGACGACTTCGAGAACTTCCTGCTGATGCACGCGATGGGAGCCAACGCGGCCGGCCAGATTGCCAGCGTGGTGGCCGGCGGCGTGCTGCTGGCGCTGATGGGGGCCGGCTGAGCGGCGGCAGCCCCCCGGCCGGCGGGCCAAGGCCGGAGTTCGGCGGCGGCGATAGAAAGGACCAATCGGAGGCATGACCACAAACGATTGGATCGATGGTCGTCCGCGACCCTAGGATCGGCTCCGCCCGGTCGACGAACACGTCGATCGCAACCCGCATGAGGAGTCAACGATGTCAGCCGAATCGAAGTGCCCGGTGATGCACGGAGCCCGCACCACCGCCGGCGCCCAGTCGAACCGTGACTGGTGGCCGAACCGGCTCAACCTGAAGATCCTGCACCAGCACTGCGCGAAGTCGAACCCGATGGGCAAGGGCTTCGACTACGCGAAGGAGTTCGCGAGCCTCGACCTCGCGGCGGTGAAGCGGGATCTCCACGCGCTGATGACCGACTCGCAGGACTGGTGGCCGGCCGACTGGGGGCATTACGGCGGCCTGTTCATCCGCATGGCCTGGCACAGCGCCGGCACCTACCGCATCGCCGACGGGCGCGGCGGCGCCGGCACCGGCAACCAGCGCTTCGCGCCGATCAACAGCTGGCCCGACAACGGCAACCTGGACAAGGCGCGCCGGCTTCTGTGGCAGATCAAGAAGAAGTACGGCAAGCGGATCTCCTGGGCCGACCTGATGATCCTGGCCGGCAACTGCGCGCTGGAGTCGATGGGCTTCAGGACCTTCGGTTTCGCCGGCGGGCGGGTCGACATCTGGGAGCCCA
>JBHJND010000204.1:0-4713 GCA_048497655.1 Caballeronia novacaledonica | reverse complement strand
CGAAGTGCGCGGACACCAGCACGTGGTCGATCCTTTCGGCACTGCCGTCTTCGAGGGCGGTTGCCGGAGCCGGCTGGGTCCCTGCCGACAACTGGCGACGCGGCTCGACGTCGAAGGCATCGAACAGGCAGAACGCCGATTCACCGCCGCCGGCGGCGCGCGGCTCGGCGACGATCCGCGTCGTGACCGCGCCGATGTCGTCGTTGAAGTCACCGGCGACGATCAGCGGTGAAGGCGTTGCTGTCGCCACCTGCTCGAGGATGACACGCAGGGCCGCCGCCTCGGCGCCGCGGCGGATCAGCGAGCGCAGCTTCGCCCGCGCTACGGCCGCCGGATCGGCAGTCTCCTCGCCGGCAGCAAAGTCCGGCCGGCGCGACTTCAGGTGCACGTTGAATATCGTCAGCGCAGCGCCGCCGGCGAGTTCAGGCAACGGCAGGTCGGCGCGCAGCAGCGGCCGCGAGAAGCTTCCGTGCGTTCCGGCCTCGGGCAGGTCGACCGCACAGCCCGGCGGAAAGCCGGCGATCGACTGCAGCGACGGTCGCCACGGCTGGCGCCAGACGATGCCCAGCCGCGGCTTGAGGTTGTCCTGCCCGGCAAGCGGCGCCGCCAGCGACCAGCCTCGCGCGCCACCGGCGCTCTGCCGGACGACGTCGGACAGCGCCTGCTCGTGGAAGACTTCCTGCAGCAGGACGATGTCCGCCGCAAGCCGGTCGAGCATCGCCGCCAGCCACTGGGTCTTGGCAATGTACTCGTCGGGCGTGTAGGGATCGACACCGTCGTAGAAGCGGCGCCCCGGCAACGCCAGGTTCAGGCAGTTCAGCGTGGCGATGCGCAGTGACTTCATCGACCAGGACCCTCGGACGCAGACTGGGAGGCGCGCCCCGGCGGGCCGACCCGGCCAGACATCGGCAACATCGGCCTGCCTCGCCTCGGTACGTTCGGCCTCCCTGTCAGCCGATCAGTGGCGCCAGCAGTTCGCGCTGCGGCAGCCTCCGGATGGCCGCCAGGGCTGCGGCTTCCAGATTCTCTCGCCGCTCGCCATCCGACAGGAGCGCGGCGCAGGAGTCAACGAGGCGCTCGTACTCGGACGCGCAGATTCCGGCCAGGTAGCAAGGCTCGACATGCGTCTCGGGGCCGACTTCGGCGACGACTGCCTTGCTGTTTGTCATGAGGTAGAAAACGCGGACGACCTCGAAGATCTTGCTGTCGAACTGGTGAAGGTTCAGGACGATCTTCGACCGCTCGATCAGGGCGTCGCGTTCCCGACCATAGACCCCGACGAGGATCCTCGTCTGCAGGCCCCTGGCCAGCAATGCATTGATGATTTCCCTGCGCCGGTCGTTGATCTGTCCGTAGAAGAGCACATCGATGTCCTGCGTCGGCGGCTTGGCGAGCCTTCGCAGCTTCTTGTGGAAGCCGATTCGAAGGTGCTTGCAGTTCTTCGCCCCGACCTGCTTCAGCCGCTCGATGTTGCGTTCGCTGTAGTTCCAGACTTCGAAGTTCCTGCTCCACTCGAAGATCGTGTCCTTCCACGCCGAGGGCGTTTCGCTCCAGACCTGCTCGGTGTTGAGAATGATCGACGACCTCGGAACGGCAGGCACCAAGTGCGGCTCGAGGAGGTGAACGCCGACGATGATGTTGGTGGCGTGGGTCGCGATGTGATTGGTCGTGACTCTGGCGTTGTGGTACAGGTCCTGCAAGCCGTAGGCAACCAGCTCCGCCAGTTCGACAAAGGCAGCCGAGTGGATGTAGCCGTGCGGCTGCACGATGCAGATATTGAAGTTCACGGCAAGGGTCTGGCTGTGTCATCGGCTGCAGGTCTTGCCGCGCCCGTTGGACGACGCTGCGGCCAACCATCGGCCCACGCCTGGTCGCGTATTGGACCAATGCAGGGCATGAACTGCCCGTCCCGCAGCTTCCAAGAAGAGTCAAGTTCGGGACTGCATGCCATGGGGCCGCTCAGCGCTTCTCTTCCATCAGCGCCAGCAGGTTGCCGTCGGGATCGTGCATGAACGCCATCCACAGTTCGTGGTCCGGCATCCTGGCGATCAGCTGGGGCTCGCGCTCGAAGTAGACCTGGCGCAGCCGCAGGGCGGCGACCGCTGCTTCGATGCCCTTGACCCGGAAATACACGCAGAACTGCTCACGCTTGCCGGTCGGCTCGTGACCGCCCTCGAGCATCAGCCGCACCCCGGCGCAGTCGAAGAAGACGAGGTTGCCGAAGCTGAACAGCAGCGGCAGGCCGAGCGCGTCGCGGTAGAAGCGCTCGGCACGTTCGGCGTCCGACACGCGCAGCGCGATCTGGCCGATCGGCCCCAGGCTGCTGCCGTCCGTCGAGTTCACTGCCCGTCGTCCTCGTCGAAGCGCGGCTTGCGCGCGAAGCCGCGCGCCTCGGCGCTGCCCTGGTAGCCGCGCCGCGGCCGCTCGCCTTCCGGCCTGCCTGCGCCGGCGCCGAAACGGGGCGGCCCCTGCACCACCTGCATCAGTTGCATCACCAGCCGCAGCGCCTTGTTCACCGAGGCGTCGCCGCGGAACACCCTCGCCACGTCCGGATCGAGGTTGACCGTGAAGCCGCCCTCGCGCCCACCGCGCTCGCGGACGCCGAAACCGCCCTCGCCCGGTTCGCGGCGCGGCGGCCGGCGCTCGCGTGCCGGCGGCGCCGCCTCGTCGGACGGCGGGCGCGGCCGGCGGGCGAACGGCGGGCCTTCTGCCGCTGCGGCGCGCGGCCTGCGGGCGAACGATGGCGCCTGGCCGGCAGCCGGGCGCGGCCGGCGTGCCTTCTGGTACGGATCAGAGGCGTCGCCGGCGGGGCGGGCGCGTGCCGCGCCGGGGCGGGCCGGCTTGCCGGTGTCCTTGCGTTTCATCTTGGTCTCTCCAGGGTTCGCGGCAGCGCCGGCGCAGTCGACAGGCTACGCCAGGCGGCGGGCGGCGGGCAAAGCAAAGCAAAGCAAAGCAAAGCGCCGCCCCGTGGGCGGCGCTTTTCGAGGAAGGCGATGTTACGCGGCCTTCTTGCCCGGCGTGTCGCGCAGTTCGCGGCGCAGGATCTTGCCGACATTGGTCTTCGGCAGGTCGGCGCGGAACTCGACGTACTTCGGCTTCTTGTAGCCGGTCAGGTGCTC
Source organism: Caballeronia novacaledonica (assembly GCA_048497655.1). Taxonomy (GTDB): domain Bacteria; phylum Pseudomonadota; class Gammaproteobacteria; order Burkholderiales; family Burkholderiaceae_F; genus JADJWR01. The sequence goes on along the minus strand of JBHJND010000204.1, from coordinate 1,594 downwards.
CTTGCAGTAGTCCATCACGTCGCGCTCGGTGAGCGCCGGGTCCTTCTTGACCACGAACAGTTTCACCGCCTCGCCCGAGTTCTCGTCCGGCACACCGACCGCCGCGCACTCCAGCACGCCCGGGTGGCCGGCGACCACGCCCTCGACCTCGTTCGGATACACGTTGAAGCCGGAGACCAGGATCATGTCCTTCTTGCGGTCGACGATCTTGGTGTAGCCGTCCTTGTCCATGACACCGATGTCGCCACTGCGGAAGAAGCCGTCGGGCGTCATCACCTTGGCCGTCTCGGCGGGGTGTTGCCAGTAGCCGGCCATCACCTGCGGGCCGCGGATGGCGATCTCGCCGGTGCCGCCCACCGGCAGGTGCTTGCCGTCGTCGTCGAGGATGGCGATCTCGGTGTTCGGAACCGGCAGGCCAATGGTGCCCGTGAACTTGTCGGTGTCGGTGCGGTTGGCCGTGGCCACCGGCGAGGTCTCGGACAGGCCGTAGCCCTCGCAGATCGGGCAGCCGGTGGCCTCCAGCCAGCGCTTGGCCACCGCCTCCTGCACCGCCATGCCGCCGCCGGCCGACAGGATCAGGCGCGAGAAGTCAAGCTTGCGGAACTCGTCGTTGTTCAGCAGGCCGTTGAACAGCGTGTTCACTGCCGGGAAGACGTGGAACTTGTACTTGGCCAGTTCCTTGACGAAGCCGGGGATGTCGCGCGGGTTCGGGATCAGCACGCACTGGCCGCCGATGCGCATCGACATCATCGCGCACACCGTCAGCGCGAAGATGTGATACAGCGGCAGCGCGGTGATGGTGATCGGTGCCTCGCCGGGTTTGAGCTTCGACAGCGCCGGCTGGTACCAGGCCTCCGACTGCAGCATGTTGGCGATGATGTTCCGGTGCAGCAGCGTCGCACCCTTGCTGAGCCCGGTGGTGCCGCCGGTGTACTGCAGGAAGGCGACGTCGTCGTGGCCGACCTGGACGGGTTTGAGCTTCATCTTCAGCCCGTCGGCCAGCACGTCGAGGAACTTGATCGCGTTCGGCAGCTGGTAGGCCGGCACCATCTTCTTCACGTTGCGCACGACGAAGTTGACGATCAGCCCCTTGGCGAAGCCGAGCAGGTCGCCCATCGAGCAGACGACCACCAGCTTCGTCGGCACCTTGTCCTGCACCTGCTGCAGCGTGGTGGCGAAGTTCTCGAGGATGAAGATCGCATCCGCCCCCGAGTCCTTCAACTGGTGCTCCAGTTCGCGCGGCGTGTACAGCGGGTTGACGTTGACCAACACGAACCCGGCGCGCAGGATCGCCGCCACCGCGACCGGGTACTGCGGCACGTTGGGCATCATGATCGCCACCCGGTCGCCACGCGCCAGCCCTTGTGCCTGCAACCAGGCCGCGAACGCGCGCGACAGGTCGTCGACCTGGCCGAACGTGATCGTCTTGCCCATGAACTTGTACGCCGGCAGGTTGCGGTACCTGCGGAAGCTCTCTTCGAGCAGCGCCACCAGCGACGGATAGAGGTCGGTCTTCACCTCGGCCGGCACGCCAGCGGGGTAATGCTTGAGCCAGATCTTCTCCATCGCGCACTCCCAGGGTCGTGCGCCGATT
>JBHJND010000203.1:0-5097 GCA_048497655.1 Caballeronia novacaledonica | reverse complement strand
CGCGCGTTGCGCGCCACCTCGCTCATCCCCTTCTTGTGCCCGTCGAGTTCCTCCAGCGTCATCATCGGCAGGAACACGTCGTGCTCCTCGAAGCGGAACAGCGACGTCGGGTCGTGCATCAGCACGTTGGTGTCGAGCACGAACAGCCGCGCCGGGCCGGCCGGTCTCGCCTTGCGGCCGCTGCGCGCCCTGCTCTCGACCAGCGCCAGCCGGGTGGACGGAAGCGGCGGCGCGACGGCCCCGGCGGCGCGCGCCTCGACAGGCGCCGCGGCGGCGGCAGAGTCGGCGATGGCGGGGATCTGCTTCAGCAGGGTGGCGGGTTTGCTCGGCGGTTTGGGCAGGGGCATGTAACGGTGAGTCTGCGGGGAGGGGAGTTCGGGGCTACAGCGACTGCACGAAGGCGAGCACTTCATCGACGTGGCCCGGCACCTTGACGCCGCGCCATTGGCCGCGCAACTTGCCCTGACCGTCGATCACGAAGGTGCTGCGCTCGATGCCGCGCACCTGCTTGCCGTACATGTTCTTCATCTTCATCACGCCGAAGGCCTCGCACAGCTTCTCGTCCGGATCGGCGATCAGTTCGAACGGGAAGCCCATCTTGGCCTTGAAGTTCTGGTGTGACTTCAGGCTGTCTCGCGAGACGCCTAGCACCACCGCATCGGCCTTGTCGAACTTCCGGTGCGCGGCAGCGAAGTCGCAGCCTTCGGTGGTGCAACCGGGCGTGTTGTCCTTCGGGTAGAAGTACAGGACGACCTTCTTGCCCTTCAGCGCCGAGAGCTTCATCAGCCCACCGGTGGATTCGGCGGCGAATTCGGGGACCACTTTGTCGATTGCCAGCGGCATCTTTGGTCACTCCTCCTGCAGGAAGGCAGCCAGCACCCGCCGGCCCTCGGACATCAGGATGTTGTAGGTGCGGCAGGCGGCCGCCGTGTCCATCACCTCGAGCCCGACCCCGGCGCGCGCCAGGGCGCCGGTCAGGCGGGGGTGAGGGAAGCGCTGGCGCCGGCCGGTGCCGAGCAGCACGACTTCCGGCCGCAGGACGAGCAGCGCGTCGAAGTCCTCGGGACGCAGCGCCTCGAAGCCGGCCGCCTGCCAGGGCTGCGCCGCGGCATCCGGCATCAGCAGCAGGTGACCGCGGTGAGGCGACTTGTTGACTTCGATGAAGCCGGGACCGTAACCGGTGACGGTGTTGAGGCTGGTCGGCGCGTCGGCGTGAAGCTTCAAACGGACTCCGCTGGTTCCCGGGGCGTCTCGGACCGCATGCCGCACGGCAATGGCGCGAGGGGAATCCGGTAAATTATGCCCAAGCGTATCCCTTGCACAAGCAGCCTGTGCGCCTCTGTCGGCGCCGGCGCAACAACGGCCGACCGGCCGAGACCGCAAATGCCCGACTTCCCGCGCATCAAGCGCCTGCCCCCGTACGTATTCAACATCACCGGCGAACTGAAGATGGCCGCCCGCCGGCGCGGCGAGGACATCATCGACATGAGCATGGGCAACCCGGACGGGCCCACGCCGCAGCACATCGTCGACAAGCTGATCGAGGCGGTGCAGCGGCCGGACACGCACGGCTATTCGGTGTCGAAGGGCATCGTCCGCCTGCGCCGGGCGATCACCAACTGGTACCAGACCCGCTACGGGGTGAACTTCGATCCCGACTCCGAGGCGATCGTCACCATCGGTTCGAAGGAGGGCCTGGCGCACCTGATGCTGGCCACGCTCGACCGCGGCGACACCGTGCTGGTGCCCAACCCCAGCTACCCGATTCACATCTACGGCGCGATCATCGCCGGCGCCGACATCCGCTCGGTGCGGATGACCCCGGGGGTGGACTTCTTCGCCGAGCTGGAGCGGGCGATCCGCGAGACGCTGCCGAAGCCGAAGATGATCGTCATCGGCTTCCCGAGCAACCCGACCGCGCAGTGCGTCGACCTCGGGTTTCACCAGCGCGTGATCGACCTGGCCCGGCACTACGGCATCTACGTGGTGCACGACCTGGCGTATGCCGACATCACCTTCGACGACTACCGGGCGCCGTCGATCATGCAGGTGCCCGGCGCGCGCGAGGTGGCGGTCGAGTTCTTCACCATGAGCAAGAGCTACAACATGGCCGGCTGGCGGATCGGCTACATGGTGGGCAACAAGGACCTCGTCTCGGCGCTGGCGCGGATCAAGAGCTACCACGACTACGGCACCTTCACCCCGGTGCAGGTGGCGGCGATCGCCGCGCTCGAGGGGCCGCAGGAGTGCGTCGAGCAGATCCGCGCCGAGTACCAGCGGCGGCGCGACGTGGCGGTGAGGGGCCTGCACGAGGCCGGCTGGATGGTCGAGGTGCCCAAAGCCTCGATGTACATCTGGGCCGAGATCCCGCCGGCCTACAAGGCGATGGGCTCGCTGGAGTTCGCCAAGAAGGTGCTCGAGCAGGCCAAGGTGGCGGTGTCGCCCGGCATCGGCTTCGGCGACTACGGCGACGATCACGTCCGCTTCGCGCTGATCGAGAACGAGCACCGCACGCGGCAGGCGATCCGCGGCATCAAGGAAATGTTCCGCAAGGACGGGCTGCTGCCGAAGGCGGCGGCCTGAACGAAACCGGTTTGCCGGGCCGCGCCGCGGTACCGGCGGGGAATTCCATGCAAAGCATCAAGGTCGGACTGATCGGCTTCGGCACCGTCGGCCGCGGCACCTGGAACGTGCTTCGGCGCAACCAGCAGGAGATCACGCGGCGCGCCGGGCGCGGCATCGAGATCGCGGCGATCGCCGAGCGCAACGCCGAGCCGGCGCGCGCCGCGGTGGCCGGCGAGGTGCCGGTGTACGCCGACGCAGCGCAGCTGCTGGCGCGCGACGACATCGACATCGTGATCGAGCTGATCGGCGGCTACGAGCCGGCGCGCTCGCTGGTGCTGGCGGCGATCGAGCGCGGCAAGCACGTCGTCACCGCCAACAAGGCGCTGCTCGCCCGCCACGGCAACGAGATCTTCGAGGCGGCGCGCAGCAGGGGCGTGATGGTCGCCTTCGAGGCGGCGGTGGCCGGCGGCATCCCGATCATCAAGGCGCTGCGCGAGGGGCTGACCGCCAACCGCATCGAGTGGATCGCCGGGATCATCAACGGCACCAGCAACTTCATCCTGTCCGAGATGCGCGCCAAGGGCCTGCCGTTCGACGCGGTGCTGGCCGAGGCGCAGCGTCTCGGCTACGCCGAGGCCGACCCGACCTTCGACATCGAGGGCATCGACGCCGCGCACAAGCTGTCGCTGCTGTCGGCGCTCGGCTTCGGCGTGCCGATCAACATCGACGCCGCGTACACCGAGGGCATCTCGAAGCTCGCCTCGGAGGACATCCGCTATGCCGAACAGCTCGGCTACCGGATCAAGCTGCTCGGCATCACCAAGCGCACCGCCAAGGGCATAGAACTGCGGGTGCACCCGACGCTGGTGCCGATGCAGCGGCTGATCGCCAACGTCGAGGGGGCGATGAACGCGGTGCTGGTCAAGGGCGACGCGGTCGGCTTCACGCTGTACTACGGCAAGGGGGCGGGCGCCGAGCCGACCGCCTCGGCGGTGATCGCCGACCTGGTCGACGTCACCCGCATGCACACCGCCGACCCCGAGAACCACGTGCCGCACCTGGCGTTCCAGTACGACCGGATGGCCGAGGTGCCGTGGCTGCCGATCGAGGACACGGTCACTTCGTACTACTTCCGCATGCGGGTGGCCGACCAGCCCGGCGTGCTGGCCGACATCACGCGGATCCTCGCCGACGGCCGCATCAGCATCGACGCGCTGTTCCAGCGCGAGCCGAGCGAGGGCGAGAACCAGACCGACATCATCATGCTCACCCACGACGCGGTCGAGCGCGACGTCAACGCCGCGGTGAAGCGCATCGAGCAGCTGCCGACGGTGCTGGCGCCGGTGATCCGCATCCGCCAGGAAGAGCTGGGCTAGGGCGGAAGGCCGGTGAAGTACGTCAGCACGCGCGGCAACGCGCCGCAAGCCTCGTTCCTCGACATCCTGCTTTCGGGGCTGGCGCCCGACGGCGGGCTGTACCTGCCGGCGTCGTATCCGCGCATCGCGCGCGCCGAGCTCGATCGCTGGCGCGCACTGCCGTACGCCGAGCTCGCCGCGGCAGTGATCGGCACGTTCGTCACGGACGTCCCGGCTGCCGACCTCGGGCGGCTGTGCCGCGCCACCTACACGGCGGAGGTCTACGGCCACGGCCGGCCCGACGGCGACGCGGCGCAGATCGCGCCGCTGCGCTGGCTGGAGCCGGGCCTGGCGCTGCTGGAACTGTCGAACGGGCCGACGCTCGCCTTCAAGGACATGGCGATGCAGCTGCTCGGCAGCCTGTTCGAGTACGCCCTGGCCAGAAGCGGCGAGCGGCTGAACATCCTCGGCGCCACCTCGGGCGACACCGGCTCGGCAGCCGAGTACGCGATGCGCGGCCGGCCCGGCATCAACGTGTTCATGCTGTCGCCGCTCGGGCGGATGAGCGCCTTCCAGCGGGCACAGATGTACTCGCTGCCGGACGCCAACATCTTCAACCTCGCCGTCGAGGGCGTGTTCGACGACTGCCAGGACCTGGTGAAGAGCGTCTCCGGCGACCTCGAGTTCAAGCGCCGGCTGCGCATCGGCACCGTGAACTCGATCAACTGGGCGCGCGTGGTGGCGCAGGTCGTCTACTACTTCAAGGGCTACTTCGCTGCCACCCACAGCAGCGACGAGCGGGTCTCGTTCGCCGTGCCGTCGGGCAACTTCGGCAACGTGCTGGCCGGCTGGATCGCCAGGTGCATGGGACTGCCGGTCGAGCGGCTGGTGCTGGCGACCAACGAGAACGACGTGCTCGACGAGTTCTTCCGCAGCGGCCGCTACCGCGTGCGCTCGGCCGCCGAGACGCACGCCACCAGCAGCCCGTCGATGGACATCTCGAAGGCGTCGAACTTCGAGCGCTACGTGTTCGACATCGTCGGCCGCGACGCCGCGCTGGTGCGCCGCCTCTGGGCGCAACTCGACGCGCAGGGCAGCTTCGACTTCGCCGGCACGCCGCACTGGGATGCCGTGCGCGGTTCGGGTTTCGTCTCGGGCCGCAGCACGCACGCCGACC
>JBHJND010000202.1:0-1942 GCA_048497655.1 Caballeronia novacaledonica | reverse complement strand
GCCGCCGCCGGCAGCGGCGCGTCCGCGCCGACGCCGAGCAGGCCGCGGATGCCGGCGATGGCGGCATCGGCGTACTGCTCCGGGTTCTCCGACAGCAGCTTGTGCGTGGCAAGCGTGCCGTCGGGGCGGCGAGCGACGATGTCGGTGAAGGTGCCGCCTCGGTCGATCCAGAACTGCCAGCTGCCGGCGGCTTGGGCGGGTGTGCTCATGGTGTGGGGCGGGTCGGAAGCGGAACGCAGTATGCCCGCTTTGCTTCTGCCCGACGGCCGCCACTTCCCTGCCCGCCGCGCGCCTGCAGGCGCGCGCCGCTCGCGGTACAGTGCGCACGCTTCAACCAGATACCGATCAAGGAGGAGCCATGAGATTCGTTCGTTCGGCGGCCGCCCTGCTTCTCGCCGGCGCCGCGCTGGCCGTTTCGGCGCAGACCAAGTGGGACCTGCCGGCCGGCTATCCGGCGGGCAATCCGCATACCCAGAACCTCAACCAGTTCGCCGCCGATGTCGCCAAGGCCACCGGCGGCAAGCTGGCCATCACCGTGCACCCCGGCGGCGCGCTGTTCAAGGCGCCGGAGATCAAGCGCGCCGTGCAGACCGGCCAGGCGCAGATCGGCGAGGTGCTGATGAGCCTGCTGGAGAACGAGAACCCGGTGTTCGGTGCCGACTCGGTGCCGTTCGTCGCCACCGGCTTCGACGCGTCTTTCAAGCTGTGGCAGGCACAGAAGCCGATCGCCGATAAGATTCTCGCCGCCCAGGGCATCAAGCTGCTGTACGCGGTGGCCTGGCCGCCGCAGGGCATCTACTCGAAGAAGCAGCTGAACTCGACCGCCGACATGAAGGGCCTGAAGTGGCGGGCCTACAACCCGGCCACCACCCGCATCGCGCAACTGGTCGGCGCGCAGCCGCTCACCATCCAGGCAGCGGAGCTGTCGCAGGCACTGGCCACCGGCGTGGTCGATTCGTTCATGTCCTCCGGAGCCACCGGCGTCGACTCGAAGGTCTGGGAAAGCCTGACCCACTTCGCGACCGTCGATGCGTGGCTGCCGAAGAACATGGTGATCATCAACCAGAAGGAGTTCGACAAGCTGGACAAGCCGACCCAGGACGCGGTGCTGGCCGCCGCCAGGGAAGCCGAGGCACGCGGCTGGAAACGGATGAGCGAGTACACCGCCGAGTCGCTGAACACGCTGCGCACCAACAAGATGACGGTGTACGAACCGAACGCGCAGTTCAAGAGCGAGCTCTCGAAGATGGGCGAGACCATGCTCGACGAGTGGCTGAAGCGGGCCGGTCCGGACGGCCAAGCGATCATCACCAGCTTCCGCAAGTAGCCATGTCCGGCGCCTGCGCGTCACGCCGCGCAGGCGCCTGTGCCCTGGCTGCTCCTCTCGCCGCAGGCTGACGCGTGCGAACCCTGCTCGATCCCCTGTACAAGGCCCTCGGCGCCCTCGGCGCCCTGTTCATCCTCGCCACGCTGGTGATCGAGGTCGTCAACATCGTCGGCCGCGAGATCGGCTACTCGATGGCCGGCATCGACGCCTACGCCGGCTACACGCTGGCGGCAGGCTCGTTCCTGGCGCTGGCCGCCGCGCTGCGCCACGGCGACCACATCCGCGTCACCCTTTTGATCCAGCGCCTCACCGGCCGGCGGCGCTGGTGGATCGAGGTCTTCTGCCTGGCGGTGGCCACTTTCCTCTCCGGCTACTTCGCCTGGTTCGCCGGCAGGCTGGTCTGGGGCTCCTACGTCTACCACGACGTGTCGCAGAACGTCGATGCCACGCCGCTGTGGATCCCGCAGCTGTCGATGGCCGTCGGGCTGGCCGCCATGTTCCTTGCCTTCCTCGAGGAACTGATCGAGACGCTGCGCACCGGCAAGGTGGTGACGCCGGCGCAGTCGAGCCAGATCGAGTAGGCGATGGACGCGCTGATCGCCCTGGTGCTGATCG
>JBHJND010000201.1:0-6069 GCA_048497655.1 Caballeronia novacaledonica | reverse complement strand
GTTGTCGCGGTTGGAGAAGACGGTCATCACGCGGCTGCCGAGCATCGCGTCGAGGTGGCGCAGCGCGTCGATCGACTTGTCGATCACCACCACCTGCGCGCCGCTGCCGACCGCCATCTGCGCCGCGTTCCTGCCGACCACCCCGGCGCCGAGTATGACGATCCGCGCCGGCGCCACGCCGGCTACCCCGCCGAGCAGGATGCCCATGCCGCCGGCGGCGCGCTCCAGGCAGTGGGCGCCGGCCTGCACGCTCATCCGGCCGGCCACCTCCGACATCGGCGCCAGCAGCGGCAGGCCGCCGGCGGGCGAAGTCACGGTCTCGTAGGCGACGCAGATCGCGCCGCTGGCGATCAGCTCGCGCGCCTGGTCGGGATCGGGTGCCAGGTGCAGGTAGGTGAACAGCAGTTGGCCGTCACGCAGCATGCGGCGCTCCACCGCCTGCGGCTCCTTGACCTTGACGATCATCTCGGCGCCGGCGAACACCTCGGCGGCCGTGCCGACGATGGTCGCGCCGGCGCGCTCGTAGTCGGCGTCGCTGGCGCCGATGCCGGCGCCGGCCTGCGTCTGCACCAGCACCGCGTGGCCGTGCGCGACGACCTCGCGCACCGACGACGGCGTCAGCCCGACGCGGTATTCGTGGACCTTGATCTCTTTCGGAATGCCGATCTTCACTGGACTGCCTCCCTGCCGGTTTGCAATGTGGCGCCGCTAGGCCGCGCGCAGCGCCGGCGCGGCGCTGCCGATGCCCATGTCCTGCAGCGTCGCGCCGACCGCCGAGATGACGTTGCGCATCTCGTTGGGGTCGATCGCGCCGATGCAGCCGACGCGGAACGTCTCCACCTGGGTCAGCTTGCCCGGGTACAGGATGTAGCCGCGGGCGCGCACCCTGGCGTAGAAGTCCCTGAACTCGTAGGCCGGGTCGGACGGCGCGTGGAAGGTGACGATGATCGGCGCCTGCACCGCCGGCTCGAGATAGGGCCGGAAGCCGAGCGCGCGCATGCCCTCGATCAGGGTGGCGCAGTTGGCGGCGTAGCGGGCGCCGCGCGCCGGCTGGCCGCCCTCGGCGATGAACTGGTCGACCGCCGCGCGCAGCGCCGCCACCACGTGCGTCGGCGGCGTGAAGCGCCACTGGGTGGTGCGCTGCATGTAGGTGTACTGGTCGTGCAGGTCCATCGCCAGCGAGTGCGAGTTGCCCGCGCTCGCCAGCAGGGCGTCGCGGCGGACGATGACGAAGCCCATGCCCGGCACGCCCTCGAGGCACTTGCCGCTGGCGGCGATCAGCGCCTCGAACGGTGTCGCCCGCACGTCGATCGGCAGCGCGGCGAACGAGCTCATCGCATCGACGATCAGTCCCTTGCCGCGCGCCCGGCAGACCTGCGCGATGCCCTCCAGGTCGTTGCGCAGGCCGGCGCCGGTCTCGCAGTGGACCAGCGCCACGTGGGTGATCGAGGCATCGGCGGCCAGCGCCGCCTCGATCGCGGCGGCGCTCGCCGGCTTGTCCTCGGCGAGGGCGAGGTCGACCACGGTGCGCTGCAGGTAGCGGCAGATCCTGACGATCCGCGCGCAGTAGGCGCCGTTGTTCGGCACCAGCACCTTGCCCTGCCGCGGCACCAGGTTGCCGATCGCCGCCTCGACCGCGAAGGTGCCGCTGCCCTGCAGCGGCACGCAGACGTATTGCTCGCCGCCGTGCACGATGTCGACCAGGTCGCGGCAGATGCTGCCGGTGACCTCGTTGAAGGCGGCGTCCCACGAACCCCAGTCGCGCAGCATCGCCTGCTTGGTCTCGAGCGAGGTCGTCAGCGGCCCCGGCGTCAGCAGGATCGGGTCGTTTCCGCGGATCATGGCAGTCTCCGGCAGTGTCGGGTTGCGGCTCAGGGATTCTCGCCGGCGGCGAGCCGCCGGTCGATGTCGGCGATCACCGCCGGCAAGTCGCGCAGGTCGTCGATGACGTAGTGGGCGCCGCTCTCCGCGACCAGCTTCTCCTTCGAGGCGCGCTCGCGCGAGGCGAGCTCTTCGGCGCTCATCTTCCTCACCGCGTCCCAGCTGTCGGCGACGTAGTTGCTCCACTTCGAAACGCCCACCCGCCAGCACAGCGGCGCGCCCTCGCCGGCGCCCGAGACGGTATCGTCGACCTTGACCGTGCGGCGCATGGCGTTGGCGAGGTTGTAGACGCCGAGGCGCTCGAGGTTCTTGATCACCATGTAGGCGGTCGGCCGCGGCATCTCGACCTCGTCGCCGGCGCACGCGGCGTCGGGCACGAAGCCCTGCTTGGCGCCGCCGGCCAGCAGGATGTCGAGCATGTCGCGCGTGAAGCCGGTGGTCACCCCGATCCTGATGCCGCGTTGCTGCAGATCCTTGACCACCTCGGCCACGCCGGGCAGCAGCTCGTGGTAGTTGCCCTTGCGCAGCAGGTCGATCTGGGTCGGCACGAAGTCGGCGAACATCGCGTCGACGTCGGCCTGCGTCGGCTGGCGGCCAAACCGCTCGACGAAGCGGCCACGCACCGAGGCGATCTCGGTGATCGCCTTGATGTGCAGGTCCTTGCGCAGCCCCATCGGCGCCCGCGCTTCCGGCATCGAGATCTCCAGCCCGTACTTCCTGAACACCTCGACGAAGACGATCGCCGGCGCATCGACGTAGCGGTCCATCGTGGTGCCCGAGCAGTCGAGCATCACGTAGCCGACGCTGCGCTCGGTGTTCTCGCCGTCGAACTTCTTCTGCTGGGCGGCGGAACGGCGGATGTCGTCGGGCACCCGGCCGACCGGCGACAGGCGGGAGATCACGGATTCGGTCATTGAACGCTCCTGGGCAGGAAATGGTTCAGCGCGGCGCCGAGCGGCGCCACGCCTGCGTGCGCGGCACCAGCCACCACTCGATGAAGAAGAAGACGGCGGTGACCGCGGCCGAGGTCGCCACGATCAGGGTGGCCATCGCCGCGGCGGCGCCGACATTGCCGGCCTCGTCCAGGTGCAGGATCGAGATCGCCGCCAGCGTCGTCTTCGGCGAGTAGAGGAACACCACCGCCGAGATCGTCGTCATCGCGTTGACGAAGTAGTAGCGGCTGATGTCGACCAGCGACGGCAGGCACACCGGCACGGTGACCCGCCAGAAGGTGCGGTAGAAGGGCACCTTCAGCGATGCGGAGACCGACTCGAACTCGTTGTCGAGCGCCTTCAGCGCGGTCACCGCGGTCAGGTGGCTGCTCGAGTAGAAGTGGACGATGGTCGAGATCACCAGGATCGACATCGTGCCGTACAGGAAGCCGAGCGGATTGGCCGGGTGGTTGAAGAAGACGATGTAGCCGATGCCCAGCACCATGCCGGGCACCGCCATCGGCATCATCGCCTGCATCTGCGTCAGCGGCCGCAGCCAGCCGAAGGCGGCCGACTTCTCGATGCCGGTCTTCTCCAGCCAGTAGGCGCCGGCAAAGGTGACCGCGGCGCCGATCACCGCGCAGCAGGCGGCCATCACCACGCTGTTGCGCCAGGCGCCCTCGACGCCGGCCTCCTCGAAGCCGTAGGTGTAGTGGTTCAGGGTGAACGACAGGTTGTAGGGCCAGACCTTGACGAACGAGCCGAACACCGCCATGCCGAGCACCAGCAGCAGCACCGCGGAGACCGCCAGCACGTACAGCAGCAGCAGCGCGTCGCGCAGCCGCTCCGGCCGCGGCGAGTAAGGGACGCTGCGCGCGGTGAGCAGCGCCTTCTGCCGGCGCCGCACCGCGCTGTCGATGACGAAGGCCAGCACGGCCGGCACCAGCAGCACCAGGCCGACCACCGCGCCCATCGAGAAGTTCTGCTGGCCGACCACCTGCTTGTAGATGTCGATCGCCAGCACCGAGTAGTTGCCGCCGATCACCTTCGGCACGCCGAACTCCGACACCGCCATGGTGAACACCACCAGCGCCGCCGAGATCAGGCCGTAGCGCGCGCCCGGCAGGGTGATGGTCAGGAACTTGCGCCAGCCCGGCGTGGCCATCGAGTCGGCGGCCTCGTACAGGCGGGCATCCGACAGCGCCAGCCCGGCGAGCAGGATCATCACCGCATGCGGGAACGAGGCGAAGCTCATCGCCACCACCATGCCGGGCAGGCCGTAGATCGTCTTCAGCCCGAACCACTCGATGACGAACTTCAGCCAGCCCTGGTTGCCGAACAGGTAGATGAACGACAGCGCCGCCAGCAGCGACGGCGCCAGGATCGGGATCATCGCGATGTTGCGCCACAGGCCCTTGAGCGGGATGCAGCTGCGCTGGATCGCGTAGGCGAACAGGAACGCCTGCGGCACGGTGAACAGCGTCGTCAGCGCGGCGAAGGCGAGCGTGTTGGTCGCCGAGTTAGCGAAGGCGGGCGAGGCGAAGTAGACGACGAAGTTCGCCAGGCCGGCGAAACCGCCCGACCGGTCCTCCAGGCTGCGCACCAGCAGGCTGGCCAGCGGCACGGTCAGGAACAGCAGCAGCGCCACCGCCAGCAGCACGACGCCGCCGCGCGCCACCATCGCCTCGGCAAGCAGCGACAGCCGCGGCGGCAGCGGGCCGCGGCGGGCAACGGCGCTCATTGCACCGGGAACACGCGCAGGCGCTCGCCGCGCAGCGCAAAGGGGATGCGGCCGCCCTCGCGAACGCCGAGCTCGAGCGCCTGGTTCAGCGAGCAGTAGACGAGCATCGACTGGCCGTCGAAGCCGTCGACGTCGACCGTCGCCAGGCAGTAGGTGCCGAGGAAGTCGAGGCTGCGCACGGCGCCGGCGAGCAGGTTCGGCCGCCCCTCGAGCGGGCCGGAGTCGGCGAGGATGCGGTCCTCGGGGCGAAGGTACAGGCGCACCGCCGTGCCGGCAGCGATGCCGTCGGCGGCAGCGGTCAGCTCGACCCGGCCGACGCGGTAGCGGCCGTCGCCGACGCAGGTCGCCGACAGGACATTGACCTTGCCGATGAAGTCGGCGACGAACGGCGTGGTCGGCCTCTCGTAGACCTCCAGCGGCGGGCCGACCTGCTCGATCACGCCGTGGTTCATCACCACTACGCGGTCGGCCATCGACAGCGCCTCCTCCTGGTCGTGAGTGACCAGGATCGTGGTCACCCCGAGCCGCCGCTGCAGCTGGCGGATCTCGCCGCGCAGCCGCTCGCGCTCCTTGGCGTCGAGCGCCGACAGCGGCTCGTCGAGCAGCAGCAGGCTGGGCGCCGAGGCAAGCGCCCGCGCCAGCGCGATGCGCTGCTGCTGGCCGCCGGAGAGCTGCGCCGGGTACTTGGGCCCGGAGTCGGGCAGGCCGACCAGCTTCAGCAGTTCGGCGACCCTCGCCTCGATCTCACCGCGTGCCCGGCGCCGGTTGACCAGCCCGTAGGCGACGTTGTCGCGGATGGTCAGGTTGGGGAACAGCGCGTACGACTGGAAGACGATGCCGTAGTCGCGCGCCGCCGGCGGCGCGCCGGAGACGTCGCGCCCGCCCTGGATCACCCGGCCGCGGGTCTGCGTCTCCAGGCCGGCGATGATCCGCAGCAGCGTCGTCTTGCCGCAGCCGGAAGGCCCGACGAAGCAGACCATCTCGCCGCGCTCGATCGTCAGGTCGACCGACTGCAGCGCCACGAAGCTGCCGAAGGCCTTGTGGATGCCCTGCAGCTGCAGGGCGGCTGCGGCCACTGCGCTCATCCGCGACTTGCCTGTGTCGATCGCCGCGGCGGCGCGGCCCGCGCCGCGCCGGCCCGCGCCATCAGGTGTCTACTTGGGCGCCGCCTTGCTCTCGTAGCGCTTGCTCCACTCGGCCAGGATGCGGTCGCGGTTCTTGGCCGCCCAGGCGAAGTCGTTCTTCACCAGCATGCTGCCGTAGTTGGCGGGCACGTTCGGCAGCGGCTTGGACAGCGCCGGCACGGCGACGATGGCGAAGTTGTTCGCGTACAGGCCCATCGCCTCGTCGGAGATCGACCAGTCGAGCAGCTTCTGGGCAGCCGCCGCGTTCTTGGTCCCCTTGTGGATGGCGATCGCCTCCAGGTCCCAGTCGAGGCCTTCCTTCGGGAATACCAGGTCGATCGGCTTGCCCTGCGCCTTCTCGCGGTTGGCGCGGTACTCGAAGGAGATGCCG
>JBHJND010000200.1:0-1774 GCA_048497655.1 Caballeronia novacaledonica | reverse complement strand
CTTCGACGAGTTCGAGCGCAAGATGCGCCGCTGCGTGTTCGTCTCGGCCACCCCGTCGGCCTTCGAACTGGAGCGCTCCTCGCAGGTGGTCGAGCAGGTGGTGCGGCCGACCGGGCTGGTGGACCCGCAGGTCGAGGTGCGTCCGGCCCGCACGCAGGTCGACGACGTGCTGGCCGAGATCGGCCGCCGGGTGGCCGTCAACGAGCGGGTGCTGATCACCACGCTGACCAAGCGCATGGCCGAGGACCTGACGGCATTCCTCGCCGAGCACGGCGTCAAGGTGCGCTACCTGCACTCCGACGTCGACACCGTCGAGCGGGTCGAGATCATCCGCGACCTGCGCGCCGGCGCGTTCGACGTGCTGGTCGGCATCAACCTGCTGCGCGAGGGACTCGACCTGCCCGAGGTGTCGCTGGTGGCGATCCTCGACGCCGACAAGGAAGGGTTCCTGCGCTCCGAGCGCTCGCTGATCCAGACCGTGGGCCGGGCCGCGCGCAACCTCAACGGCGCGGCGATCATGTACGCCGACACCGTCACCGACTCGATGCGGCGGGCGATGGGCGAGATGGACCGCCGGCGGGCGAAGCAGGTCGAGTTCAACCGCATCCACGGCATCGAGCCGCGCGGCGTGCGCAAGGACGTGAAGGAAATGATCGACGGCGTGTTCGACGCCGCGGCGCGCCGCGAAGAGGCGGCCGCGGCGGCGGCCGAGCCGGCGCCGATCGGCGAGAAGCAGGCGGCGCGCGAGATCAAGCGGCTGGAGAAGCTGATGTTCGAGCACGCCAAGAACCTCGAGTTCGAGAAGGCGGCGCGGGTGCGCGACCAACTGGCGGCGCTGCGCGAGCAGGTTTTCGGCGGGCCGGGGGTGGACAAGGTGGTGCCGCTGGTGCCGCGGCAGAAGGCGGCCTGATTGAACTCTCGCCGGCGCCCGCGGTCCCTTTTGTGGCGGTGCGGGCGGCGGCGGTCAACGGAGTTGGACCTGGGTAGTTGTTGTTTCTTGACTTGGAGACGGTGCGGCACTTGAGCAACAGGAATGTGCCGTCAGATACGGGCTCGAATACGCCAGCCCGAACCAGAAAGGCGCGAGTGACATGACCAAAGTACTTTTCGTATGCATGGGCAACATCTGCCGTTCGCCGACCGCGGAGGGTGTTTTCCGCAAGCTCGTGCGCGAGGCGGGCCTGGATGACAGCGTGCAGATCGCCTCCGCCGGCACGCACGCGTACCACGTCGGCGAGGCGCCGGACCTGCGCGCGCAGCAGGCGGCCCTGAAGCGCGGCTACGACCTCGGCAGCCTGAAGGCGCGCCAGGTCACGCAGGACGACTTCCGCGACTTCGACCTGATCCTGGCGATGGACTGGGAGAACCTGTCGCTGCTGCAGCAGCAGTGCCCGCGCGCGTACAAGCACAAGCTGCACCTGCTGATGCGCTTCGCCGGCGAGCACGACGCGGCCACGGTGCCCGACCCGTACTACGGCGGGCCGGAGGGCTTCAACACGGTGCTCGACTATGTCGAGGACGCCTGCCAGGGCCTGATCGAGGTCGTTCGCCGCCGGGCGACGATGTACGCGGCCGCCTAGGCCGCGGCTGCGGGCCCTTTCCCGGGATGGAACCGGCGCTGCCCGAGACGGCAGGCGCCGTTTCGTCACGTCCTCCTGCGGCGCCCGCGCCGGCGCCGCTTTCCGGCGCAAAGTGGGTAGCCGGGTCGAACAAGGTTGATCGCAATAGTCGGGTACCGGTACAATCCCGACTGTGTTGATCGGGAATTTGTCGC
>JBHJND010000199.1:0-2255 GCA_048497655.1 Caballeronia novacaledonica | reverse complement strand
TACCTGGTGGCGCGGATGTCGGGCATCTTCGTGCATGCCGAGTTCGCCTCGAACCTGGTGGCGACCATCGGCGTGCTCACCGCCTTCTTCGCGGCGACGATCGCGCTGGTGCAGACCGACATCAAGCGCGTGCTGGCGTATTCGACAATCTCGCAGCTCGGCTTCATGTTCCTCGCTGCCGGGGTGGGCGCCTACGGGGTGGCGATCTTCCACGTCGTCACGCACGCATTCTTCAAGGCCTGCCTGTTCCTCGGCGCCGGCAGCGTCATCCACGCCATGAGCGGCGAGCAGGACATCCGCAAGATGGGCGCGCTGGCGAAGAAGATCCCGATCACCTTCGCCACCGTCGCCATCTCCACCGCCGCGATCGCCGGCCTGCCGCCGCTGTCGGGCTTCTTCTCCAAGGACGAGATCCTGTGGTTCGCCTACGGCAGCAGCTTCGGCGGCGCGCCGTGGCTGCTGCTGCTGGCTTCGGCCACTGCGCTGATGACCGCCTTCTACATGTTCCGCCTGCTGTGGCTGACCTTCTTCGGCACGCCGCGGATGGATGAGGAGGTGGCGCACCACATCCACGAGTCGCCGTGGTCGATGACCGGCGTGCTGATCGTGCTGGCGGTGCTGGCGGCGGCGGGCGGCTTCTTCTCGATCCCGCACTTCCTCGAGCCGATGCTGCCGCTGCCGGCGATCCGCCCCGAGGCGCAGTCGTTCCACGGCCCGCTGGTGTGGATCGCCGTCGGGCTGGGCGTCGGCGGCCTGCTGCTGGCGGCGTACTTCTACGGCAACAACGCGGCGCGCGCCGCGCGCCTCCGGCCGAGCTTCGAGCCGCTGCACAAGGTGCTGTCCGGCAAGTACTACATCGACGAGCTGTACGAGGTGGTGCTCGGCCGGCCGCTCGCCTGGATATCGGAGAAGGTCTTCCTGCGCATCGGCGACAAGTTCCTCATCGACGGCTCGCTCGATGGCCTGGCCGCGCTGGCGCAGCGCGGCGCCGGCCGGCTGTCGAAACTGCAGACCGGCAATCTGCACCTGTACGCGTTCCTGGTGCTCGCGGGCATCGTCGGCGCGCTGATCTGGAGCTGGCGCAATGGGTGACGCGGTGCTTCTGAACGTCGTTCTTTACCTGCCGCTGTTCGGCATCGCGCTGATCGTCGCGATGCCCGACGGGCAGGACGACCGCATCCGCGCCAATACGTTCGGCGTGATGCTGGCGCAGTTCGTCATCACGGCGATGCTGTACCTGCGCTTCGACCCGAGCGTCGCCGGCCTGCAGTTCGAGACCCGCCTGCCGTGGATCGCCGACTGGGGCGTGTACTACCACATCGGGCTGGACGGCTACAACGTGCTGCTGGTGCTGCTGACCGCGTTCCTCGGCCCGCTGGTGGTCGCCGGCGCCTTCAGCGCGATCCAGAAGGACATCAAGCTCTTCTACTCGATGGTGTTCTTCATCCAGTTCGCGATGCTGGGCACCTTCGTCGCGCAGGACCTGCTGCTGTTCTACATCTTCTGGGAAACGATGCTGATCCCGATGTTCCTGATCATCGGCATCTGGGGCGGCGAGCGGCGCATCTACGCGACCCTGAAGTTCGTGCTGTACACGGCGTTCGGCTCGATCCTGATGCTGGCGGCGCTGATCTACCTGGTGTGGTCGCAGTACCAGGAAAGCGGCACGCTGTCGTTCGCCTTCACCGACCTGTTCGGCGCCCGGCTGAGCGTGCGCGAGCAGGGCTGGATGCTGGCCGCCTTCGCGCTGTCGTTCGCCATCAAGGTGCCGATGGTGCCGCTGCACACCTGGCTGCCCGACGCGCACGTCGAGGCGCCGACCACCGGCAGCGTGATCCTGGCCGGCGTGCTGCTGAAAATGGGCACCTACGGCTTCATCAAGCTCGGCTTCCCGCTGTTCCCGCAGGCCTCGCAGCTGGCGATGCCGGCGATCATGGCGCTGGCGGTGATCAGCATCGTCTACGGCGCCTGCCTGGCGCTGGTGCAGACCGACATCAAGAAGATCATCGCCTACTCGTCGATCAGCCACCTCGGCTACGTGATGCTGGGGCTGGCCAGCCTCGACCTGCTGGGCATCCAGGGGGCGATCATCCAGATGGTCAGCCACGGCCTGACCGCCGCCGGCCTGTTCCTTATGGTCGGCATGATCTACGAGCGCTGCCACACGCGCGAGCTGGCCGCCTACGGCGGGCTGGCCAAGGCGCTGCCGGTGTACTCGGTGTTCTTCATGGTGATGACGCTGGCCGCCATCGGCC
>JBHJND010000198.1:0-2266 GCA_048497655.1 Caballeronia novacaledonica | reverse complement strand
GGGGTCGCCGGCTACGCCTGGTCACGGGTGCACCAGGGCGTGATCAACCCGCTGGTCGGCCGCGAGTTGCCGGCACCGGGCGACGAGATCTTCATCCTGTCGATGACGGTGGCTTCGCTGCTGGCGCTGGCGCTGGCGCTGGTCAACAAGTTCTTCAGGATCGGCCTGCTGTCGCGCCTGACCGAGCAGGTCACGTTCGTGCTGATCCCGCCGCTGGTGCTGATCTTCCTCGTGCTGGGCACCATCTTCCTCGGCGTGGCGACGCCCACCGAAGGCGGCGCCATGGGTGCGGTCGGCGCGCTGCTGATGGCGGTGGGCAACCGCCGACTGTCGATGTCGTTGCTGAAGCAGGCGCTGGTGAACACGACGCGGCTGTCGTGCTTCGTGATGTTCATCCTGATCGGCTCGACCGTCTTCAGCTTCACGTTCAACGCCGCCGAGGGCCACGTGTTCGTCGAGTCGCTGTTCAGGGACATGCCGGGCGGAGCGCTGGGCTTCCTCATCATCGTCAACGTGCTGATCTTCATCCTCGGCTGCTTCATCGACTTTTTCGAGATTGCCTTCATCGTCATCCCGATGATCGCGCCGGTGGCGGACAAGCTGCTGCCGGCGCTGCTGCCGGCGGGCACACCGCAGGACCTGGTGCTGATCTGGTTCGGCATCGTCGTCGCGATGAACCTGCAGACGTCGTTCCTGACGCCGCCGTTCGGCTTCGCGCTGTTCTACCTGCGCAGCGTGGCGCCGCGCTCGGACCATCCCGACCGGGTCACCGGCAAGACCATCGGCGCGGTCACCACGCCGCAGATCTACAAGGGCGCGCTGGCCTTCATCGCCATCCAGCTGGTGATGGTGGTGCTGGTGGTCATGTACCCGGGCATCGCGATCGATACCGCCAAGAAGGCGGCGGTCGACCTCGACAAGATCGAGTTCGAGGCGCCCGCGCCGCGCGGCTACGACGCGGCGCCCGCTCCGACCGAGCCGACGCCGGGCGGCGACGGCAAGGCCGGTGCCGAGCCGGCCAGGCAGCAGGAGGCCGAGGACCCGATGGAAGCGGTCCGACGCGCGCTGCAGAACGACGCCAAGAAGTAGCGGCCGCGCCACGCGCCGGCAGAAGGCAAAGAAAAACGGGCCGCTTCCGCGGCCCGTTTCATTCCCGGACTAGTCGCGCTACAGCTTCTGCTGCTGCATGAAGTCGTCGAAGCCGGCCTCGGCGAAGCGGAACCACAGGTTCTGGTCGCGGCGGAAGGCGACCATGTCGTCGAAGACCTTCTTCCACGTCGCGTTCTTGGCGCTGATCTCCGCGTAGACCTCGTTGGTGGCCTTGAACGAGGCATCCATGACGTCCTTCGGGAAGCGGTGCAGCTTGGTGCCGGCGGCGACCAGCTGCTTCAGCGCACCCGGGTTCCTGGCGTCGTACTTGGCCAGCATCTCGGTGCCCGCCTGCGTCGCGCAGGCCTCGACGATCGCCTTCAGCTCGGGGCTCAGGGCCTCCCAGGCCTTGTTGTTGACGTACAGAGAAAGTTGCGGGCCGCCTTCCCACCAGCCGGGGTAGTAGTAGTTCGGCGCGACCTTGTTGAAGCCGAGCTTCAGGTCGTCATACGGGCCGACCCACTCGGCGGCGTCGATGGTGCCCTTCTCCAGCGCGGTGTAGATCTCGCCGCCGGGGATCGACTGCGGCACCACGCCGAGCTTGGTCAGCACCGCGCCGGCCAGGTTGGAGATGCGCATCTTCAGGCCCTTGAGGTCGGCCACCGACTTGATCTCCTTGCGGTACCAGCCGCCCATCTGCGCGCCGGTGTTGCCCATCGGGAAGTTGACGATGTTGTACTTGGCGTAGAACTCGCGCAGCAGCTTCAGGCCGTTGCCCTCGTACATCCAGGCGTTCATCTGCCGGGCGTTCAGTCCGAACGGAATCGCGCAGTCGATCGAGAAGGTCTCGTCCTTGCCGTAGAAATAGTAAGGCGCGGTGTGCGCGCACTCGACGGTGCTGTTCTGCACCGCGTCGACCACGCCGAAGGCCGGCACCAGCTCGCCGGCGGCGTGCGCGGTGACCGTCAGGCGGCCGCCGGAGGCGGCGGTGACCTGCTTGGCGAAGAACTCGGCGCAGCCGAACAGCGTGTCGAGCGACTTCGGGAAGCTCGACGCCAGGCGCCAGCGGATCTGCGTCTGCCCGTACACGGACGGGGCAGCGACGGCCGCCGCGGTGGCTGCCGCGCCGATCGAGGCGCTGCGGATGAACGAACGACGTTGCATGAGGTCTCCTTCG
>JBHJND010000197.1:0-4986 GCA_048497655.1 Caballeronia novacaledonica | reverse complement strand
GCGGATGCGCACGGCGTTCAGATTGCCGTTGTCGTCGAAGTAGAAGACCTCCTGCCGCGTGCTCGGCCCCGTCCCGGCCAGCAGCGCGCGCTGGTCGTAGCCGTCGAGATGGACCTTGAAGGTCTTGCCGTTGGCGACGTGACCCTTCTGCAGCTTGTCCTTGACGTCGGACTCGCCGGCGGCGGCCAGCAGTGTCACCGCCCAGTCCTCGTGCGACATGATCCCGTTGATCACGGTGCCCGGCTTGACCACACCCGGCCAGCGGACGACCTGCGGCACCCGCATGCCGCCTTCCCACGTGCCGCCCTTCTCGCCCCTGAACGGCGTGTCGCCGCCGTCCGGCCAGGTGAACTTCTCAGCGCCGTTGTCGGTCGAGAAGACGACGATCGTGTTCTCGGCGATGCCGAGGTCGTCGACCTTCTTCAGCAGCGCACCGACGATGTCGTCCAGTTGCGCCATTCCGTCCGCGTACAGGCCGTAGCCGGTCTTGCCGTCGTACTTGGGACTCAGGCGCGTCCAGCAGTGCATGCGCGTCGTGTTGTGCCAGACGAAGAACGGCTTGCCGGCCTTGACCGCGCGCTCCATGAAGTCGAGCGAGCCGGCGAGGAATTCGTCGTCGACGGTCTCCATGCGCTTGCGCGTGATCGGGCCGGTGTCCTCGATCACCTGCTTGCCGACCCTGCCGAAGCGCGGATCGACGGTCGGGTCGTCCTTCTCGCTCGCCTTGCAGCGCAGGGCGCCGCGCGGGCCGAAGCGCTGCCTGAATTCCGGCGCCTTCGGGTACTGCGGATCCTCGGGCTCTTCCTCGGCATCGAGGTGGTAGAGGTTGCCGAAGAACTCGTCGAACCCGTGCACCGTCGGCAGATACGCGTTGCGGTCGCCGAGGTGGTTCTTGCCGAATTGCCCGGTCACGTAGCCGTGGTTCTTGAGCAGATCGGCGATCGTCGGATCCTCGGGCTGCAGCCCGAGCTCGGCGCCCGGCATGCCGACCTTCAGCAGACCCGTGCGGAACGGGTGCTGCCCGGTAATGAAGGCGGCCCTGCCCGCCGTGCAGCTCTGCTGGCCGTAGTAGTCGGTGAACAGTGCTCCTTCGGCAGCGATGCGGTCGATGTTGGGGGTCCGGCTGCCCATCGTGCCGCGGTGGTAGCAGGAGAGGTTCCACATGCCGATGTCGTCGCCCCAGATGACGAGGATGTTGGGCTTGCCGGTCTGTGCCATGGAGAACTCCTTTCAGGTCGTTCGTCCGCGCGGCGGAGGTCCCGTCGCGGTGTGTTGTGATGTGCGGCGGGCGCGCCAGCGGCGGGCGATCCGGTCCACCGGGCCGCGCAGCAGCAGGTAGGGGACGAGGGCGAGCAGCAGCGCGACGATGAGCGCCTCGTCCGGGAAGAAGGTGCCGAGCACGCGCAGTTGGTAAGCCGCGTCGATCAGGATGGCGAGCGCACCGATCCTGGCGGTCGCCTTCAGCGCCTCGGCGAACCGCTCGCGTCGCCGGCCCTTGTCGTGCAGCACCATCCAGAAGTAAGGCGACCGGCCGGTGCGCGCGTCGCCGATGCCGTCGCGCAAGGCGAGCAGCGCCGCCATCAGCGGCTGCAGGACGAAGCGCAAGCCATAGGGCCCGCGCGGACGCGCGAGCAGATCCGTCCAGCCGTGCGACAGAAACTCGAGGGTCTCCTGCATCGATGGCCACCGTGCGCGCTACTCGAAGGCGTGGACCCGGTTCCAGTCGCGCTTCATGTCGACGGCGGTCCAGCCGTCGGCGCTGCCACGGCGAGCGCCGGGTCGATCATCATGGCCACCATCCCCATCGCTGCCTCATCGGGGAAATCCGCGCCACGCGGCGCAGGCCGTTGAACCGACGGCGATCCGTGCGTTCGGATGCGTCGGCCAGGGGGTGGAGGGATGGGGCGGAGGGCTGTCCGTCTCAGGCGCGCCCGGAGGTCTGCCGCACGGGAGGTGAAGTCGAAACGACCTGTTCCGCGTGACGAAGCAACGCTACATCCGTACCCGCTGCCGCAGGTTGACTGCGCTCAAGGGGTACCGGCATCGGCGGGCCGCGCTCACGTGCAGGGGCGACGAGGCTCCGCGCAGCGTGACTCGGCCCGGCCGGGCGATCGCGGTACGCGCAAGTGACGACCCTATGCGACAGGTCAACGCCGATGCCGGCGACGCGCCTCTAATGGACGGCGTGCCGGCGGCGTCGCCGGCGATCGCGCTCAGGAGGAGGACGCATGACACCGCGCCATCGGATTCGTCGTCGCCTTGCCGTTCAGGCAGGCGCCATCGCCGCCATCGGCCTGCTCGCCGCTGCCCCGGCCGGCGCCGGCGGGCTGCTGCTGTACGAGGTCGGCACCGCCGACGTCGGGCTGGCCTCGGCCGGTTTCACGGCGCGCGCGCAGGACGCCTCGACCGTCTTCACCAACCCGGCCGGCATGACGCGGCGGGAAGGCACGCAGGTCGTGCTCGGCGCGCAGTTGCTTTACGCCGATCTCGGCTTCTCGATCGGACCGGGAACCGCGCCTGCGCTCGGCAGCGGTGACGGCGGCAACCCGGTTGGCTTCTTCCCGGGCGGCGGCCTGTTCGTCAGCTACAGCGTGTCGCCCGACCTGAAGCTCGGCTTCGCCGCCACCGGCAACTTCGGCCTGGCGCAGAAATACGACAGCGACTGGGTCGGCCGCTACTACGTGCAGGAGGCGACGCTGATCGGCATGTCGCTGCTGCCCTCGGTGGCCTGGCGGGTCAGCAAGGAAGTCTCGGTCGGTGCCAGCCTGAACGCGGCGTACGGCGTGCTGAAGCAGCAGGTCGCGGTGAACAACATCGTCGGTGCCGACGGCCAGATGTCGCTGGACACCAACGCCTGGGGCTTCGGCGTCAACCTCGGCCTGCTTTACGAGCCCAGCGACGCCACGCGCTTCGGCGTGACCTACAACTCGCAGGTCAAGCTCGACTTCTCGGCGCCGACCGAGTTCTCCGGGCTGTCGCCGGTGCTCGAGGCGGTGCTGCGCGCGCGCGGCCTGCTGAATGCATCGCTCGACATCCCCATCTACATCCCGCAGGGCGTGAACGCCAGCGTCGTGCACCGGCTCGACGACCGCTGGACGCTGCTCGGCAGCGTCGGCTGGCAGCAGTGGTCGAAGTTCGGCCAGGTCGAACTGGGCATCAGTTCGACCACCGACCCGAAGGCGCTGAAGACCGACCTGAACTTCGATGACACCTGGCACGTCGCCGGCGGCGCGCAGTACCGGCTCGACGGCCCCTGGTTGCTGAACATGGGGATCGCCTACGACTCGGGCTTCCAGGACGGTTCGAACGTCTCGCCGGCGCTGCCGGCCAACTCCGCGTGGCGCTTCGGCTTTGGCGTGCAGAAGGAGCAGAGCAAGACCTTCAGCTGGGCCGTCTCGGCCGAGTACGCCTACGGCGGCACGCTCGACGTGAACAAGGCGGATTCGGCGCCGGTGCTCGTGGGCGGCCGCGGCAACCTGTTCGGCTCCTATCAGAACGTCGGCATGTTCTTCCTCGCGGCGACCTTCAATTGGAAGTTGTAGCGGGGCCGGCGACGGCCCGGTCGCCGCGGCCGCAGGTCGGCAAAGCCGAGTCGCCGCTCTATTGAGCTAGCGCAGCGCGTTCGCCGCGCGGCCGGCCGCTACCATCGCCGGCATGACGACCGCACCTTACCCCCACCTGCTGGCACCGCTCGATCTCGGCTTCACGCGGCTGCCCAACCGCGTGCTGATGGGCAGCATGCACACCGGCCTGGAAGACGGCCGCAAGCACTTCCCGGCGATGGCCGCCTACTTCGCCGAGCGGGCGCGCGGCGGCGTCGGCCTGATGGTCACCGGCGGCTTCGCGCCCAACATCGAGGGCTGGGCCAAGCCCTTCGCCGGCACGCTGGCGACCCCGGCGGCGGCGCGGCGGCACAAGCCCGTCACCGACGCGGTGCACGCCGAGGGCGGCAAGATCGCGCTGCAGATCCTGCACACCGGCCGCTACGGCTACCAGCCGTTGTGCGTGGCGCCGTCGCGCATCAAGAGCCCGATCTCGCCGTTCGCGCCGCGCGAGCTTTCGGCGCGCGGCATCGAGCGGCAGATCCGCGCCTTCGTGCGCTGCGCGAAGCTGGCGCGCGAGGCCGGCTACGATGGCGTCGAAGTGATGGGCAGCGAGGGCTACTTCATCAACCAGTTCCTCGTCACCCACACCAACCACCGCAGCGACGAGTGGGGCGGCTCCTACGAGAACCGCATGCGGCTGCCGGTGGAGATCGTCTCGCGCGTGCGCGAGGCGACCGGGCCGGACTTCATCATCGTCTACCGGCTGTCGATGCTCGATCTGATCCCCGACGGCAGCTCGTGGCCCGAGGCGGTGACGCTGGCCAAGGCGATCACGCTGGCCGGCGCGACGATCATCAACACCGGCATCGGCTGGCACGAGGCGCGCGTGCCGACCATCGCCACCAGCGTGCCGCGCGGCGCCTTCGCCTGGGTGACGAAGAAGATGCGCGAGGAGCTGCGCGCCGCCGGCATCTCGATCCCGCTGGTGACCAGCAACCGCATCAACACGCCCGAGGTCGCCGAGCAGCTGCTGGCCGACGGCTGCGCCGACATGGTGAGCCTGGCGCGGCCGCTGCTCGCCGACCCGGACTTCGTCGCCAAGGCGAAGGCCGGCCGCGCCGAGGACATCAACACCTGCATCGCCTGCAACCAGGCCTGCCTCGACCACGCCTTCCAGAACAAGCTGGCCAGCTGCCTGGTCAACCCGCGCGCCGGTCACGAGACGGTGCTGCTAATCCGCCCGACCCCGCAGCGCAGGCGTTACGCCGTCGTCGGCGCCGGCCCGGCCGGGCTGGCCGCCTCGACGACGCTGGCCGAGCGCGGCCACGAGGTGCACTTGTACGAGGCTGCCGGCGAGATCGGTGGCCAGTTCAACATGGCGAAGAAGGTGCCGGGCAAGGAGGAGTTCAGCGAGACGCTGCGCTACTTCGCCCGCCGGCTG
>JBHJND010000196.1:0-7829 GCA_048497655.1 Caballeronia novacaledonica | reverse complement strand
CACGAGTTTCTCCTTCGGCCTGAACGAGACCGAACAGTCGCTGCGCAACTGGCTGGCGCTGCCGGCAGGATTCAATCCGCGCACCCTGCAGTTCGCCGCCGACCTGCGATCGCGCCTGCAGGAAGCGGACGGCGCGGTTGGCCGGCAGGAAGACGACCTGCGCGCCGTCGAGGCGGTGCTCGACCATTTCCGCAACGGCGGCTTCCGCTACACGCTCGAGCCGCCGCTGCTCGGCCGCGATACGGTCGACGAGTTCCTGTTCGGAACGCGGCTCGGTTTCTGCGAGCACTACGCCTCGGCGTTCGTCGTGCTGATGCGCGCGCTCGCGGTCCCGGCCCGGGTCGTCACCGGCTACCAGGGCGGCGAGACGAACCCGGTCGACGGCTTCATGACCGTGCGCCAGTCGGACGCGCACGCCTGGGCCGAAGTCTGGCTTGCCGGGCGCGGCTGGACCCGCGTCGACCCGACCTCGGTGGTGGCGCCGGTGCGCATCGAGCAGGGGCTGCGCGAACTGGCCCGCCAGACCGGCGCCGGCCCGATGTTCAACATCGGCACCGCGGGCGATGCGGGCTGGGCACGAGTTTTCCAGCGCCTGCGCTTCAACTGGGAGGCGATGGAGAACTCGTGGAACCAATGGGTGCTCACCTACTCGAACCAGCAGCAGATGAACCTGCTCGAGCGACTTGGCTTCGAACCCGACTGGCGCGTGCTCGGCATCCTGCTGGCGCTTGCCGTGTCGATCATCGCCGCCGTCCTGGCGGTCGTCTCGCTTCGCCACCGCGTGCGGCGCGATCCGCTGGCCGACCTGGAAACGCGCTTCCGCACGCGACTGGAGCGCGCCGGAGTCCAGTGCCAGGCGAGCGACGGGTTGCGGGCGCTGAACAGCCGGCTGGCAAACGAACTGGCCCCCGCCTCGCGCAAGGATGCCGAGTTGATCCTGCGGGCGTTCGAGCGCTGGCGCTATTCGCCGGCCAGCGTCAACGTGCCGCCGGCGGCGATCCGCCGCCTGCGCGCCCGCGTCCGCCGCTTCAGGGTGCGTTTCGCCGATTGACCGCGGCGCGATAGGCTCCGTCATCGGCATTTCGACGGCACACCGCGTCGGCTCCATGCGAAGCATCGGAAGAAGGCGAGCGCTGTTCGCCGCGCTGGCATTGGCGGCGGGCGCCGGCCAGGCGCGCCCGCCGGCCCCGGTTCCCTATGCCGGCCGGCCCGACGTGCGGGCGTTCATCGACACCGTCGTCGCCGACCTTGGCGTGCCGCGCGGCTGGGCAGAGAAGGTCCTGGCGACCGGACGCCGCTCCGACCAGGCGCAACGGCTGATGACGCCCAGCCTCACCCCGCCGCCGCGCGACTGGGCGCGCTACCGCGCGCGCGCGCTGGACGAGGCGCGCCTGCGCGAAGCAGCGGCGTTCCACGGCGCGCACCGCCGCACGCTGGCCCGTGCCCTCGACGACTTCGGCGTGCCGGCGGAGATCGTGGTGGCGATCATCGGCATCGAGACGGTGTTCGGCCGGGTGATGGGCAACTTCCGCACCCTCGACGTGCTGCTGACGCTCGCCTTCGACTACCCGCGCCGGTCCGCCTTCTATCGCGAGGAACTGGCTCAGTTCCTGGTGCTCGGCCACCAGGGACACCTCGACGTGCTGACGCAGACCGGCTCCTTCGCCGGCGCGATCGGCCTGCCTCAGTTCATGCCGAGCTCGATCCGCAGCTACGCGCTCGACTACGACGGTGACGGCCGCATCGAGCTGGCGCGCTCGCCCACCGACGCGATCGGCTCGGTGGCCAGCTACCTGCACCGGCAGGGCTGGCGGCGCGACGAGCAGGTGATGTTCGACGCCGTTGCCAACGAGGCAATCGCCGAGCAGCTCGGCCGCGGCATCGTCGCCGCCCACGCCTGGGCCGACGTCGCCGACCTCGGCGTGCGCATCGACGGCTACCTGCCGCCCGACGCGAAGGTCGTCCTGCTCGACCTGCCGTACCAGCAGGACGACCAGAGCACCAACTTCGAGTACCGGATCGGCACCGTCAACCTGGCGGCGATCCTGCACTACAACCGCAGCTACTTCTATGGCGCGGCGGTGGCCGAATTCGCCGCGACACTGCGCGCGCGCGCCGGGGCCCGCGCGGCAGCCGGCTGAGCGCGGAAGCGCTCGCCCCGCTCAGGCGGGCGGCATGTCGGGCTGACGGCTCGGCTGCGCGTCGATGAACGCCGGCAACTGCATGCAGGCGTCGAAGATGCGCATCACCGCCGGCACGTGGTCGAGCCGGCAGTCGAAGCGCCGGGCGTTGAAGATCTGCGGCACCACCAGCACGTCGGCCAGAGTCACCGTGTCGCCAAGCACGAAGCGGCCGCAGCGGCCGGCAGCGACCAGCTGCGCCTCGACCTGCGCCAGGCCCTGCTCCACCCAGTGCCGGTACCAGGCGTTCTTCGCCTCCTCGCCCTGGCCGAGGTCCTTCGTCAAGTAGCGCAGCACGCGCAGGTTGTTCAGCGGGTGGATCTCGCAGGCGACCGCCAGCGCGATGCTGCGCACGTAGGCGCGGTCGAGCGGATCGTGCGGCAGCAGCGGCGGCTGCGGGTACTTCTCTTCGAGGAACTCGATGATCGCCAGCGACTGCGTCAGCACCGCGCCGTCGTGCTCCAGCACCGGCACCAGCTCGGCCGGGTTCAGGCCGCGAAAGCTCTCCCTGAACTGGTCGCCGTGCACCAGGTCGACCGGCACGTACTCGTACGGCAGGCCCTTGAGCTGCAGGGCGATGCGCACGCGGAACGACGCCGAGGATCGCGCGGCGGAGTGCAGCCTCATCATCGGTTCGACCTCGCCGAACGGTTGCCGGGATCTCAGCCCTGCGCCGGCGGCGCGACCTTCACGCGCAGCGCGCCGACACCGTCGACGCCGCCCTCCAGCACGTCGCCGGGCACCACCGCCGCCACGCCATCCGGCGTGCCGGTGAAGATCAGGTCGCCGGGCAGCAGCTCGAAGTACTTCGACAGGTGCTCGATCGTCTCGTCGACGTTCCAGATCATTTTCGACACGTCGCTGTCCTGCCGGATCTGGCCGTTGACCTTCAGCCAGATGCGGCCGCGCGCGATCTCGCCGGTGCGCTCGATCGGCTTGACGCTGCTCACCGGCGCCGAGAAGTCGAAGCCCTTGCCGATCTCCCACGGCCGGCCGAGCTTCTTTGCCTCGCCCTGCAGGTCGCGGCGCGTCATGTCCAGCCCCACCGCGTAGCCCCAGATGTGCGAGCGCGCGTCGACGGCGGCGATGCTGCGCCCGCGCCTGCCGATCGCCACCACCAGTTCCATCTCGTGGTGCAGGTTCTGCGTCCCCGGCGGATAGGGCATCTCGCCGGTGCCCTCGGCCACCGTCAGCAGCGCGTCGGCCGGCTTGGCGAAGAAGAACGGCGGCTCGCGGCCGGTGAAGCCCATCTCCCTGGCGTGCTCCTCGTAGTTGCGGCCGACGCAATAGATGCGGTGCACCGGAAACAGGTCGGTCGAGCCGGCAACCGGGACCACCGCCTGCGGCGGCGCCGGGAACACGTAGGCCATGGTGGTCGTCTCCTCGTCGGGCTGTCGTCGCGCGGGATTATGCGCGCCGCGGCATCAGGCGGTGGCCTGCTCCGGCATCGAACTGCGTGCGATCGCCCGCGACAGCAGGATCACCGGCAGCACGCCGACGGCGACGATGGTCAGCGACGGGATCGCCGCCTCGCCGAGGCGCTCGTCGGCGGCGAACTGGTAGGCGATCACCGCCAGCGTGTCGAAGTTGAACGGCCGCAGCACCAGGGTGGCCGGCAGTTCCTTCATCACGTCGACGAAGACCAGCAACGCCGCGGCGAACAGCGACGGCGCCAGCAGCGGCGCGTGCACGCGGGCGAAGACTTCGCGCGGGCTCGCGCCGAGGCTGCGCGCGCTGGCGTCCATCGCCGGCGTGATTCGCGCCAGCCCAGCCTCGATCGGCTGGAACGCCACCGCGAAGTAGCGCACCAGGTAGGCGTACAGCAGCGCCGCGGCGCTGCCGGTGAACAGCAGCCCGGTGCCGACGCCGAAGCCAGCCTTCATCCAGGCGTCGATCGCGTTGTCGAGGGCCGCCAGCGGCAGCAGGATGCCGACCGCGATGACGATGCCGGGCACCGCGTAGCCGAGGTTCATCAACCGCGCCGCCAGCGCCACCGCCTGCGCCGGCACGCCGCGCGTGGCGAGGCGAACCGCATAGGCCAGCGCGACCGCCACCGCGACGGCAATCAGCGCCGCCGCGCCGCCCAGCAGCACGCTGTGCAGCAGCCACTGCAGGTAGCGGCCGGCGTCGACCTCTCGCACCGCGGGTGCCGCCAGGCCGATCAGGATCGCCGTCGGCAGGAAGAACCCGCCAGCCAGCGGCAGGCAGCAGGCGAGGGTCGCGACCAGACCTCGACCGCCACGCAGACGGAGGCGGCCGGCGGGCCGCGCACTGTTGGGCGCCGAGACGAAGCGGGCCCGCCCCCGCGCACGCAGTTCGAAAGCCGTCAGCACGAGCACGACGCCCAGCAGCACGCTCGCCAGCTGGCTTGCCGCAATGCGGTCACCGAGCGAGAACCAGGCGCGATAGATCGCGGTGGTGAAGGTCTGCAGGCCGAAGTACGACGCCGCGCCGTAGTCGGCGACCGTCTCCATCAGCGCCAGCGCGGCGCCTGCCGCGACGGCCGGACGTGCCATCGGCAGGTTCACGTGCAGCCAGGCGCGCAGCGGCGACAGGCCCAGCGAACGCGCGGCATCGGCCATCGAAGCCGTGCGCGCGAGGAACGCCGTGCGAGCCAGCAGGTACACGTAGGGGTAGAGGGTGACGGTGAAGACGAACGCCGCGCCGGGAATCGAGCGGATCTCGGGGAACCAGTAGTCGCCGCGCTGCCAGTCGAAGCTCGCGCGCAGCAAGCCTTGCACCGGGCCGGAGAACTGCAGGAAGTCGGTGTAGGCGTAAGCGACGATGTAGGCGGGCATCGCCAGCGGCATCAGCAGCGCCCACTCGAAGATCCGCCGCCCCGGAAACTCGTGCGCCGCGACCAGCCAGGCCGAGGTCGAGCCCAGCACGATCACGCCGGCGGCCACCAGCGACACCAGCAGCGCCGTCTCCAGCGCCGCCGATGGGATCACCGTCGCGGCAAGATGCCGCAGCGTTTCGAAAGAGGCCGGCAGATCGGCGAAGCTGGCCAGCACGCCGACCAGCGGGAACAGCACCGTCACCGTGCAGACGAGCGCCAGTGCCAGCGGGGCAATCGCCACCGGTGTGCCGCGGGGGTGTCGCGGGGTCGCAGCGGCCGAAGCGGCGGCGCGCATGTTCATGAGGCT
The DNA here is from genome assembly GCA_048497655.1 of Caballeronia novacaledonica. Taxonomy (GTDB): domain Bacteria; phylum Pseudomonadota; class Gammaproteobacteria; order Burkholderiales; family Burkholderiaceae_F; genus JADJWR01. Next base: position 2,503 of record JBHJND010000196.1, on the reverse strand, counting down.
CGGATATCGACTCCAGACGTGCGCAGACGGGCAAATGAGAATTATAATCATTTGCGGAAGACCCGCATTCATCCATGGCCGCATCCATCGTCCTCGCAATCCACGATCTCACCGTGCGGTATCCGCAGGCGGCGACGGCGGTGCTCGAGCGACTGAGCCTCGAGCTTGTGCAGGGCGAGATCGGCTGCGTGGTCGGCAGTTCGGGCTGCGGCAAGACGACACTGCTGCGGGCGATCGCCGGGCTGGTGCAGGTGTCGTCGGGCTCGATCGACATCGGCGGCCGGCGTGTCGCCGGTGATGGCATCGATGCGCCGACCGAGAAGCGCGGCGTCGGCCTGGTGTTCCAGGACTACGCGCTGTTCCCGCACCTGCGTGTCGACGAGAACGTGGCCTTCGGACTGCGCGCGCTGCCGCGCGCCGAGCGGGCGCCACGCGCGCAGCGCCTGCTCGAACTGGTCGGCCTGAAGCCCTATGCGCGCAAGTACCCGCACGAGCTGTCCGGCGGCCAGCAGCAGCGTGTCGCGCTGGCCCGCGCGCTGGCGCCCTCGCCCAGCCTGCTGCTGATGGATGAACCGTTCTCAAACCTCGACGTCGAGCTGCGCGCGCGGCTGGGCGCCGAGGTGCGGCAGATCCTCAAGGACAGCGGCACCTCGGCGATCCTCGTGACGCACGATCAGCAGGAGGCCTTCGCCATCGCCGACCGCGTCGGCGTGATGCACCAGGGCCGGCTCGAGCAGTGGGACCGCCCCTACGAGATCTACCACCGGCCCGGCAGCCGCTACGTGGCCGACTTCATCGGCCAGGGCGTGTTCCTGCCGGCACGGGTGCTCGACTCGCGCCGCGTGTCGATCGAGCTCGGCGTGCTCAAGGGTGACGTGCCGCTGCCGTGCAACGTCGGCTGCGACACCTGCGGCCGCGGCTGCCACGTCGAGGTCCTGCTTCGTCCCGACGACGTCGTGCACGACGACGCCAGCCCGATGACCGCCCAGGTCGTGCGCAAGGCGTTCCGCGGCGCCGACTTCGTCTACACGCTGCGCCTGGACAGCGGCCGCGAGGTGCTGGCGCTGGTGCCGAGCCACCACGACCACGCGGTGGGCGAGCGCATCGGCATCCGGCTCGATGCCGACCACGTGGTGACCTTCCCGAGCGCGGAGATGAGCGAGGTGAGCGCCCGCCTATAATCCGCCGCGCGCAAGGCGCCGGGGAGAGATGGCCGAGCGGTTGAAGGCGCACGCCTGGAACGCGTGTATAGGTGAATAACCTATCGTGGGTTCGAATCCCACTCTCTCCGCCACGATTCCTCGATCTGCGAACAAGCCGGTCCGGTCCGGGCCCTGCCCTTCTCGCGTCCCGCTAGAACTCCACCGGCGGCCCGCTCCAGCCTTCGCCACGCGGCACGGCACGCGCCAGCGCCTGCGCGGCTTCGATCCAGCCTTCGCAAGCATTGCGCCCCGGCCGGCCGCGCAGGAAGTTGAGCAGCGCCTTGCAGCGGGCATAGAAGCGGAAGAAGCGCAGCACGTGGTGCCGCTGTCCCGGCAGCAGCGGCGCGGCGCTGCAGATCAGCTTGTCGTCGCTCATGCCGCGATCGGTCAGCGTGACCGCGCCCCACGCCGGCACGCGCACGCGTGTGCCGGCCGCCAGCCGCCGCCCGAGGACGACGGCGTCGAGCAGGTCGCCCTCGAGCCCGATGTGCGTCGGCACCGAGCCGTAGTTGAACGGGCACGGCAGCGGCGAGACGAAGTCGATCTGCCCGGTCGAGCCGCGCTTCAGGAAGCTGCCGCGCGGGATCTCGATCAGCACCTCGACCTCCGGCGGCGTCGTCACCGCCGGGCAGGCCGGCGATGGGCTGTTCGTCACTTCCGCAAGGCGCCCGCGGCGGCCGCGGCGCTCACGCCGCGCCGAGCAGGCGCTGCTCGCCGGTCAGCTGGCGGATCGAAGTGACGTCCTGCACCGTCTCGAGCGTGCCGAGGTAGCCGCCGTCCTCGGCGCGCACCGGCCAGTAGCGGATGTGGACCATGCGGCCGCCCATCTCGATCCAGAACTCGGCCACGTCGCGCCTCCCGGCCTTGAAGTCGGCCAGGATCTGGTTGACCAGGTGCAGGCTCTTCGGCGGATGGCAGTTCTGCACCTCCGTGCCGATCGCGCCGCGTGTGCGGCCGAAGATCTTCTCGCCGTGCTCGTGGCTGAAGTAGCGCACGCGGTCCTCGCGGTCGATGAACGACAGCTCGACCGGCAGGGTGTTCAGGATCGCCGCCAGCACGTCGCGCTCCAGCCCGAACGACAGGTCGCGCAGCTCGGCCCGGTCGACGATCTCCTGCGCGATCCGGTAGTAGCGCTCGCGCGTGCCGGCGCCGAGCGATGCCTCGACCTCCTCGATGCCGGCGACGACTTCCGCCGCCTCGGCCTCGCCCAGCATCCGCAGCGCCATCGGGTAGAGGATGTCGTTCTCTTTCCAGAAGTGGTCCTTGCACAGCGACGCGTACTCGCCGAAGGCGGCGCGCAG
>JBHJND010000195.1:0-3428 GCA_048497655.1 Caballeronia novacaledonica | reverse complement strand
GCAATATCGGCCTGGCGGACGTCGTCTGGCAGCTTGGCACCCTGGACTATTTCATGGGCGATCTGGGTCTCTACGACCTGCGGCCGGCCCAGATCTTCTTCGAAACCGTCGGTCTTTCGGCCCGTTATCGCAATAAAGGCGCCGATATCACCATCGGCCTCGGCGATTCCGGCTTCTTCCTGCGCCGCGACCAGTATGCCCCGGTGCTGACCGCCGGTCTGGCCGCGCGTTTCCACCCGCGCCGTGCACTCGATGCTGCTGGTGGCGCCGTCGAGCGCGAACTCCACCGCCACCCGGGTCAGCGGCAGCGGGTGGCACAGCGGGATCAGCTCGCTGGTCTTTTTCGCGCCCTGGATGGCGGCGATGCGCGCCACGCCGAGCACGTCGCCCTTCTTCGTCGTGCCGGCACGCACCAGGTCGAGCGTCAGCGGCGACATGCGGATGCGGCCGGCGGCCACCGCCACCCGGTGCGTGACCGGCTTGTCGCCGACATCGACCATGTGGGCCTCGCCGGCGGCGTCGAAGTGGGTCAGGGGGTTCATGCAATCGGTTACAAGCCGGAACGAATGGCGCTGCGGGGCGGTCTGATCGTGCATCTATCATACAAACGCCGCGCGCCGAGCCCCGTCGCGCTCCCGCCCGCCCTCCTTCCGTGCCCCTGCTCGCACGCCGCCTGATCGTCACCCTCCTGTCCTGCGCCCTGGCGCTGCCGACCGGAGTGGCGCCGGCGCGCGCGCAGGCGCCCGACCTGCCGGCGCTCGGCGACATGACCCACGACGACCTGTCGCCGGCCAACGAGCGGCGCGTCGGCGAGCAGATCATGCGTCAGGTGCGGCGCGATCCGGCCTACCTGGCCGATCCGGACACGCAGGACTACCTGAACACGCTCGGTTTCAAGCTCGTTTCGGTCAGCCCGGCGCGCTACATGGACTTCGAGTTCTTCGCGGTCCGCGACCCGATGCTCAACGCCTTCGCGCTGCCGGGCGGCTTCATCGGCGTGCACACCGGCCTGGTGCTCGGCGCGGCCAACGAGTCCGAGCTGGCCTCGGTGCTAGCGCACGAGATCGGCCACGTCGAGCAGCGCCACATCGCCCGCTTGCTGGCCAAGCAGCGCGACAGCACCTTCATCGCCATCGGCGCGCTGCTGCTGGCGCTGCTCGCCGCGCGCAGCGGTTCCTCGTCGAGCGGCGACGCGGCGCAGGCGGCGATCGCCGCCGGCCAGGCCGCCGCCGTGCAGCAGCAGTTGAACTTCTCGCGCGAGGCCGAGCGCGAGGCCGACCGGGTCGGCTTCCAGACCCTGCTCGGCGCCGGCTTCGATCCGGCCGGCATGTCGAGTTTCTTCTCGCGGCTGCAGCAGGGCACGCGAATCTACGAAAGCGCCGCGCCGGAATACCTGCGCACCCACCCGCTGACGGTCGAGCGGCTGAGCGACATCCAGAACCGGGCCCGCGAGGTCCGTGTGCGGCCGCGTCCGGACTCGCTCGACTTCCAGCTGGTGCGCTCGCGGCTGCGCGTGCTGCAGGACGAGAGCCCGCAGGGCCTGCGCGATTCGGCCCTGTACTTCCGCACCCAGGTCGAAAACCGCACGGCGCCGTCGCTGACCGCCGCCTACTACGGCCTGGCGCTTGCCTCGATGAAGCTCGACGATCGCGCAACAGCCGTCGAGGCGGCGCGCAATGCGCGCCTGTCGAGCCAGGCGCCGTCACCGATGCTCGACAAGATCGTCTCGCAGACGCTGTACGCCGCCGCGCGAACCGATGCCGAGCGGACCGAGGCCATCCGGCTGGCGCGCGAGGCCGCGGCCCGCTATCCGGTGTCGCGGCTGAGCGCGCTGCACTACGTCGACCTGCTGCAGAAGAGCGACCAGCACGAGGCCGTGGTGGCCTTCCTGCGCGACCAGCTGGCGCTGTCGCGCAGCGATCCCCGCCTGTTCGAGCTGACGGCGCGCAGCTACGAGCGGCTGGGACGGCGGACGCTGCAGCACCAGGCCACCGCCGAGCTGTACGTGCTGCTGGGCTCGCCACCGGCGGCGATCGAGCAGCTGCAGCTTGCACGCCGCGCCAACGACGCCGACTTCTACACCATGTCCGAGGTCGACGCGCGGCTGCGCCAGTTGAACCAGCAGATGCGCGAGTATCGCGAGCAACTCGCCCGCGAGGGGCGCGCACCACCGGACGAAGACGGGCGCGCCAGACGCTGACGCGAGTCGGCTGCCGGCCGGCCGGGACCGCCGGCCAAATCGGCGAGAATCGCGCCTGCTTCGCCGTACCGGCGCCCGCCTTTTCCCCATGGACACGCACGCACATCACGCCGCCGAGGCCGCGCACGCCGGCCGGCCAGCGCCTATCGAGACCGACGCGGTGATCGTCGGCGCCGGCCCGGTCGGCCTGTTCCAGGTCTTCGAGCTCGGCCTGCTCGAGATCAGGGCGCACGTCATCGACTCGCTTGGCACGGTCGGCGGGCAGTGCGTCGAGCTGTACCCGGACAAGCCGATCTACGACATCCCGGCGGTGCCGGTGTGCACCGGGCAGGAACTGACCGACGCGCTGATGAAGCAGATCGAGCCCTTCGGCGCCACCTTCCACCTCGGCCAGGAGGTGACGGTGCTGAAGAAGTTCCACGACGGCCGCTTCTACCTGCAGACCTCGCACGGCACGCGTTTCCTGACCCGCACGGTATTCATCGCCGCCGGCGTCGGCAGCTTCCAGCCGCGGCTGCTGAAGGTCGAAGGGATCGAGCGCTTCCACGGCACGCAGCTGTTCTACCGGGTCAAGGACCCGGCGCAGTTCCACGGGCGCAACCTGGTCATCTGCGGCGGCGGCGACTCGGCGCTCGACTGGACGCTGGCGCTGGCCGGCAAGGCGGAAAGCGTGATCCTGCTGCACCGGCGCGACGGCTTCCGCGCCGCGCCGGCGTCGGTGGCGAAGATGCGCGAGCTGGTCGAGGCGCACGAGATGCAGTTCATGATCGGCACCGTCAGCGGCTTCGAGGAGCGCGACGGCCGCATGACGGAGATCCGCGTCGCCTCGTCCGACGGCGTCACCCGTCGCATGCCGCTCGACGTGCTGCTGGTGTTCTTCGGCCTGTCGCCGAAGCTCGGGCCGATCGCCCACTGGGGGCTGGCGCTGGAGCGCAAGCAGATCGTCGTCGACACCGAGAAGTTCGAGACCGACGTGCCGGGCATCTTCGCCGTCGGCGACATCAACACCTATCCGGGCAAGAAGAAGCTGATCCTCTCCGGCTTCCACGAGGCGGCGCTGGCCGCCTTCGGCGCCGCGAACTATGTCTTTCCCGAGAAGAAGATCCACCTGCAGTACACGACCACCAGCCCGAAGCTGCACAAGGTGCTCGGCGTCGAGACGCCGACGTTCGACTAGCGTTCCTGACGGGGCGCGCGGCGGCTCCGGTTGACCCGCCTCAACGCGGCG
>JBHJND010000194.1:0-1848 GCA_048497655.1 Caballeronia novacaledonica | reverse complement strand
CGCGGCGCATCGGCGACGAACATGAACAGCCCGCCGTTGTCCCAGTCGTCGCCCATCAGCACTGTCCGCTGGTCGGGCATCACCCGCACCACCTCGTGCGAGATGCGGCCCATGCAGTAGTGCTTGCGCACGGTGCCGCTGCCGTCCGGGTGCACCGTCACCTCCGGCACGTGGCCGTAGCGGTAGGGGTTGGCCTTCGCCGGGTCGCCGTACAGGTGGCGGCTGAAGCCGCGGAACCAGGCGCTGCCGGCGGCGGTGGTCGCGTCCGGCTCGAACTCCTCGCTCGACAAGTGCGTGTTCCACGGCGACAGGCTGGCGCCGCAGGTGGTCCACAGGCCGTGCACCGCCGAGGCGTCGACAGGGTGGTACCTGACCAGCCGCAGCTGTCCGCTGCGCGGATCCTGGTCGAGCGTCAGCACCGCCAGCGGCGAGGGCAGCGGCGCCGCCGGCTTGCCGCCGCTCAGCTCGCGGCTGACGTACTCGAACTGCACCACCGCGAACACCGTGTTGCCCTCGACGCCGGGCACCGCGGGCCGGTCGAGCTTCAGCAGGGTCATGCCGTCCGGGCAGTCGGAGAAGAACTGCCGCTCCCGTCCCGGCACCGAGCGGTCGACGATCGGCCGGTTGTCGATGTCGTAGCAGCCACCGGCGAGGACCTCGCCGCCGCGGCCGTCGGGCACGCGGTCGCCGGTGACGAAGAAGGTCCGGTAGGCGAGCTTCCAGGCGCGCGTGCCGCCGTCGGCCAGCAGGACCTCCAGTGCGGAGCCGACGGTGGTCGAAGCCATCGCCGCCGGGTCGGCCAGCGTCGGCGCGGCCATCGGCGTGAAGCGGGCGCGGATGACCGGAGCACTGCCGGCGGCCGGCGTGCCGGCCGCGACGAGCGGGGCGGCCAGCGGCAGCATGGGCATGCCGGCCAGCAGCTGCAGCGTCCGCCGGCGGGAGTCGAAGTGGCGTGACATGGCGAAGCGGGACCGTCTCGAAGCCGCAATGCTGCACGATCTGCAGACGCGATGCCCGCGGCGGCCGGAGTTGGGCATGATGGCGGCCTTTGTTCCCACGCGAGCGCCGAGCCGATGAGACGAGCCAGTGCCGGACTGCTGCTGTACCGACGCGCCGCGGGCGGCCTGGAGGTCATGCTGGTCCATCCGGGCGGGCCGTACTGGGCGCGCAAGGACGAAGGGGCGTGGTCGATCCCGAAGGGCGAGATCGAGCCGGGCGAGGAGGCGCTCGACGCGGCGCGGCGCGAGTTCGAGGAGGAGACCGGCGCCACGGTCGGCGGCGAGTTCGTGCCGCTGCCGCCGGTGAAGCTGCGCAGCGGCAAGGTGATCCACGCGTGGACGGTGCAGGCCGACTTCGATCCCTCCGCCCTGCGCAGCAACCTCTTCTCGATGGAGTGGCCGCCGCGGTCCGGCGAGCAGCGCGAGTTTCCGGAAGCCGACCGCGCCGCCTGGTTCGCCATCGACCGGGCGCGGCTGAAGATCCACCCGGGCCAGGCGCCGCTGCTCGACTCGCTGCTCGATCACCTGGCGGCGGGCCGCTGATGGCGCAGCCGGCGGCGATGCCCGGCGGCGCGCGCGATGCCGGTCGATGACGCGCTGAAGGCCGGCGCCGACGCACCGGCGGGCCGTGTGGCGCCCGACGGCCGGCTGACGCTGGCGATCGACCAGGGCACGCACGCCAGCCGCGCGCTGGTGTTCGACGGGCGCGGCGGGATCGTCGCCGGCGGCGAGCAGGCAGTCGGCCTGCTTCGGCCGCAGGCCGACCGGGCCGAGCACGACGGCGAGGAGGTCGTCGCCTCGGTGCAAGCCGCCGTGGCGCAGGCAGTGGGCGCGCTCGGGCCGCGCGCGC
>JBHJND010000193.1:0-4195 GCA_048497655.1 Caballeronia novacaledonica | reverse complement strand
CGCCTCGAAGGCGCCCATGAAGGTGAACTTCAGCGCGTCGAGGATGTCGCTGGCGTCGACGTCGATGGTCGGGCCGCTGCCTCCGGTCGGGAAGCTCGACGATCCGCTGACCGTCGGGAAGTAACCGTAGATCGAGGCGCGGTACTGCCAGGCGTCCGCGGCGCCCTGCGCCTGCGCGGCGAGCGGCATCACGGCGGCAGCAGCCAGGCACGCCGCGGCAGCGCCGCGGACGAATGTCGGGTATGTGCTCATTTCAGGTCCCCCAAGTGGGTCGATGGTCGATCGTGTGCAAGGGCAGATAAAAAGGCGCCGCCCGCAGGCGGCGCCGATGAGTCGATGCGGGCGATGGGTCGATCACTTCATCGTGATCTTCACGCCGCTGGCCGAGGCGACGTTCAACTGCAGTCCGCCGCTGCGCTCCTTGAGCTTCATGACCACGCCGTGCTCGTTCTTCAGGTGGATCACGCCGCCGCCGGCACCGCCGTAGGATGCGCCGGCATCGAACTTGACGTAGGTGCCCGCAAACTTGGAGAGGTCCTTCAGGTCGAAGACTTCGCCGGTGGCGGACGTCTTGCTGAAGCCGACGTTGGCGCCGGCGGTCAGGCCGCCGATCTTGAATTCGTGCACCTTGCCCTTGTAGGTCAGCTTGCCGCCACCGATCGATCCGCCGAGGATCACCGCAAAGTCGGTTTCCTCGATGGCCACCGTGCCATCGGCTTTCTTCACGTCTGCCGCGACCGCGTGGCCGCTGACGAAGAGCATGATCGCGGCGAACGACACCGCAAGGACGCTTCTGAATGCGTTCATCTGTACAACTCCCTTAGAGATCATTGAGCATCGGCCTGCTGCAGGCCGATCTGGTGGCAGCCCCCTGGGGCTGATCTGCGCGCTGCGCGCGGAGGCACAGCGCCGCCGATTAGTTCTGGCGGTATCGACGTACTCCTGGCGTTACTGCTGCGGAACGACCCGCGCGCCGTCACCGGCGCCCTCGATGTAGACGCGCTGGCCGACGCGAAGGGCGGCGCTTGCGGGTTGGGTGACCGAGACCAGCACGCCGCCATTGGTGCGGACGATGATCTGCTGGCCGAGCGCGGGCCTGTCGTACTTCCTCTGCGCCTCGTTACCCAGGAGCGCCCCGCCGACCGTGCCGAGCACCATCGCGACGTCGCGCCCGGTGCCGCCGCCGATCAGGCTGCCGATGCCGAGTCCGGCCAGGCCGCCGACCACCGCGCCGACACCCTGGTGGTGATTGCTTTCGATCTGAACCGAAGTGATCTGCTCGATTACACCGCGGCGGATCTCCATCTCGCCGGGCTGCGGTCCCGGCGCGGCGCACGCGGCGAGGGTAAGAACCACAACCGCTGCGGAAACCTGATGCAGGATGCCTCTCATCGCTTGCCTTCCTTTCTTTCGTCGTTGCCTGAGTTCTGCAAACCGATGGTCATCGTACGCGCCCGATCGCCGGTGCGCTGATCAGCGACGCCCGCGGAAGCCGCCGAAGCCGCCGCCGCCGAAACGCCCGCCGAATCCGCCGCCGCCGCCGAATCGATCGCCCCCGCCAAAGCCACCACCGCCGAATCGATCGCCGCCGCCGAAGCCACCACCGCCGAAGCCTCCGCCACCGAAGCCGCCGGAGTGGCTCGCAAAGTTGCTGAAGTGATCATCGCCTGCGCTGCGCGCCTGCGATTCACGGTCGGCCCACGACGAGGCGTCCGAAGCGCCCGACCAGCCGCCGGCATCGGGTTTCTCCCAGCCGCTGCCGGTGTTGCGGTAGACGTTGCCGTTGACGTCGGCGTAGTGGTTGTTGCCGAGGCTGGCGGTCGACCAGGTATTGGTCTGGCCGGTGCGCGCGTTGTAGGTGGAGCCGGTGCCGGCATGCGCATAGCCCTCCGGCCCGGCGGTGGTCGCGCCGGTGCGGTCGAAGGTGCTGCCGCCGGCGCCCGTGGCCGACACCGACGAACCGGTCGAGCGCTGCCCCGTGTAGACGTTGTAGTTGCCGGCGCGCGCGACGTTGCCCGAACCGCCGGCCGGCGTGTTGACGGTGCGGTCGTAGCCGCGCGAGGCATTGCCGGTCCAGGCGTTGTACTGGCGGCCCGCTTCGTAGCTGCCGGAGGTTCCGGTGCGCTGGTTGGTGTAGGTGCCGCTGGCCGTGGTGCCGGCGACGCCGCCGCCCGCATACCAGGAGCGCGTGCCCGAGTAGACGGTGCTGCCCCACTGGCCGTAGACGTTGGCCGAAGCGGTTCCGCAGCACGGATAGCCGCCCCAGTACGCCGGGTAGTACCAGGCGCCGCCATAGTACGGGTAGGTCCAGGCGGAGGTCGCCAGGCCCATGGCGAAGCCGAAGGTGAAGCCGACGTACGGGTTGTAGATCGGCGCCGCCGCCACCGTATAGGTCACCGGCGCCGGATACCAGAGTTCGCCGATCCACGGCGTGTACGCGTAGCCGGTGCCGTAGACGACGGTGCCGGCCGGCGAGACGACGGTGCCCATGTAGCCGGGCGTGTAGCCGACGTACACGTACGTCGGCGTCGCTTCGTAGATGCGCACGTAGGTCACGTAGTGCAGCGGCGAGGAGGCGGGAATCGTGTAGATCACCGCCGGCACCGAGGCGGCGACGACCCACGGCCCGGTGAGCGAGGTGGACGAGAACCAGATGCCGCCGCTGACCGCGAAGAAGCTCGCGGCATCGACCTGGATGATCGGCGCCGCCGCGTTGACCACGTAGGTGAGCGGCGTGCCGGCGATCGGCTGGAACTGTGGCACGCCGTCGAAGTTCGGCGTGAAGGTCGGCCCCTTCGCCCGCGGCACGGTGGCCGTCTGCGGGATCGAGTTGGCGATCAGCGCCGACTGCGCCTGCGGCGTGCCGGCCACCGACGGCAGCACCGCGCCGGCGAGCGAGGTTGGCGGGATCCTGGCGAAGTCGGCCGGCAGCGCGTTGTTGGCGACGTAGCTCCACGGGCCGGCGAGCGCCGGTGCGCGGAACCAGCGGCCGGCGAGCAGCACGTAGTACTGGCTGGTCGTGGTGTCGATCAGCACGTCGCTGTGCGTGTTCGACGCCCACAGCAGCTGCGTGTTGTTGAGCGGCACGAAGTCGGGCTGGCCGTTGAAGACGATCAGTTCCGCCGGGCCCTGGGCGGTGTAGATCACCGGCGCGGCGGCGGCGTTGGCGAGCGAAGGCCTGGGGTTGGCCTTCGGGCCGCCGTCGAGCAGGTCGACCACGCCCTTGCCCGACAGGTCGGCGGCGATGGCGTCGATGTCGCTCCTGACGAACGGCCCCGGGTCGGCGACCGACCACGGCCCGGTCAACGAGGTCGCGGTCATCCAGCCGTCGTAGAGGTGCAGGTAGTACTGGTCGATGAAGCCGCTCTTCAGGATCAGGGCGCGGGTGTTGATCACGCGCTCGAAGCGGAACTGGCCGGCCGGCTTCTTGAGCACCGGCGCGCCATCGATCGGCACCAGGATCGCCGGCTGGTTGCTGACGATGATCTGCGGCGGCGTGTTGTCGACTGCGACCGGCGGCGACTTGACGCCGGCGGCGGCGAGCGCCGCCTCCATGCGGTCGAGCGAGATGGTGCGCACGTCGGAGGCGACGCGCTTGGCGAGCTCGGCCGCGTAGGCCGCGCCGCGCTGCGGAAGCAACGGGAAGTCGCTCTTCGTCACCACCAGGTTCTCGAACACCACGGTGCGCGCGACCTTGTCGACCTGCGTGCGGGCGGTGGCGAACAGCACGCCAAACGACTCCTGCTTGGCGCCGACCGGCTGGATGGCAACGGCCGCGCGGAAGTCGAGGCGGTTGCCGTCCCAGCTGTTGATCTGCGGCTGATAGACCAGCACCGAGGCGTTCGACAGGTCGACCTTGCGCGGCCAGGGATCGGCCGGCAGGCGGCTGGCCGCAGCCGGCGGAGAGGCCGGCTGCGCTGCGCCGGCCTGCGCGGCGGCGAATGCGGGAAAGAGCAGGGCCGCGGCAAGCGGCAGGACGAGTCGTCGGCAGATGTCGTTCATTTCGATCGTGCGGAAGGAGAGGCTGCGCCGGTGGCCCGGGCGCAGCCTCGCTGTGCCGTATTCGACGGCCCGGGTCAGGGTGCCGCCACCACCTTGTACGTCACGCCGTTGGCGCCATACACGGGCTGGAACCACGTGTTGCCGTTGAGATAGTAAGTCACGCCGTTCTTGTTGATCGTCATCGAGCCGGCCG
>JBHJND010000192.1:0-5672 GCA_048497655.1 Caballeronia novacaledonica | reverse complement strand
GGCGCGCAGCACGCCGGGCACGGCGGCCAGCGCCTTCTCCACCCGCGCCACGCAGCTGGCGCAGGTCATGCCCTCGATGGCCAGCTGCAGGGTGTCGGTCGGCACCTCGTAGCCCGCCTCGTCGACCGCGCGGCGCAGCCGGGCGGCGTCGAGCGCCGCGCCATGGACGGTGGCCGCCTCGGTGGCCAGGTTCACCGCCACCGCCGACACGCCCGGCACGGCGGCGAGCGCCTTCTCGACATGCGCCACGCAGGAGGCGCAGCTCATGCCGTGCACCGGCAGCGTCAGCCGCGTGGCGACGGACTCGGGGGCGTTCATCTCGGCATCGTCTTCGTCAGGGGCGACAAGCGTACGCCGACGCGGCGGCGGCGAGGCGGGCCGCGCCGCACGCCGACGCGCACCGGCGAACCTGCGTTGGAGGCGCCGCCGCTAGACTCGGTTCCGTGCGCATCGCCCTGCCCATCGCGGCGGCCGCGCTGCTGTCCCTGTGCTGCACCGTGGCCGCGACCCGCCCTACCGGACTCATCGACGACCCCAGCGCTTGGCGCGTCGTCAACGACGGCGTCATGGGCGGCCGGTCGACTTCGCGCGTCAGCCGCACCGCCGACGCGCTGCGCTTCGCCGGCGAGGTCAGCCTCGCCAACAACGGCGGCTTCGCCTCGGTGCGGCGGGCGCTCGATGTCGGCGGCGGCGACGCGGCGGGCTTTGTCCTGCGCGTGCGCGGCGACGGCAACCGCTACCGGCTGCGCGTCTACACGCGGGATGCCGCCGGCGGCGAGAACTGGTATTCGCACTACGCGATCTTCGACAGCCGCGCCGGCGAAGTCACCGAGGTCGAGCTGCGCTGGCGGCAGTTCGCGGCGAGCCTGCGCGGCCGCGCGGTGGATGCGCCGCCGATCCGCTTCGCCGAGGTGACCGGCATCGGCGTGATGATCACCAAGGACGACCACCGCGACGGCAGCGGGCCGTTCGCGCTCGACCTGCTGGGCATCGAGCCGCTGCGCTGATCGGCTCGCCCGGCGAGGCCGCGCCGGCCGGTCAAGCCGGCTGCTTGAACTCGCGCTGGTGCAGGAAGGCGGCGTGCTTGGGGGCCCGCTTGGTGCGCGACCACTCCTCCAGCATCTCCCACTTCACGGCGTCGAGCTTCTTCATCGTCGCCTCCTCGTCGGGGTCGGGGCAGGCCAGCTCGATGCGGTGGCCGCTGGGGTCGAAGAAGTAGATCGAGTGGAAGGCGCCGTGGTCGGTGACGCCTAGCACCTCGACGCCGTTGGCCTCCAGGTGCCGGCGGTACTCGAGCAGCTCGGCGCGGTCCCTGACCTTGAAGGCGATGTGCTGCACCCAGGCCGGCGTGTTCGCATCGCGCCCCATCTCGGGCTTGGTCGGCAGCTCGAAGAACGCCAGCACGTTGCCGCCGCCGGCGTCGAGGAAGATGTGCATGTACGGGTCGGGCTCCTTGGTCGACGGCACGCGGTCCTCGGCGATCGCCAGCACGAAGTCCATGTTCAGCATCTTCTTGTACCAGAGCACCGTTTCCTTCGCGTCGCGGCAGCGGTAGGCGACGTGGTGGATCCTCTCGATCTTCATGGTGGCGACTCCTTGCGGCCGGCCGCGGCCGCGGTTGGCATCGGTGATTCTGGCGCAGACGGCGGGCCGGCGGCTCCGGCGCCGGTGACTCAGACGGCCCGGATCACGCCGCGCTCGATCTGGTCGCGCTCGAGCGACTCGAACAGGGCCTTGAAGTTGCCTTCGCCGAAGCCCTCGTCGCCCTTGCGCTGGATGAACTCGAAGAACACCGGCCCGAGCAGCAGTTGCGAGAAGATCTGCAGCAGCAGCCGCGGCTTCTCGCCGGCGGTCGTTCCGTCGAGCAGGATGCCGCGCGCCTGCAGCTCGGCGGCATTCTCGCCGTGGCCGGCCAGCCGCTCGTCGAGCATGCGGTAGTAGGCGGCCGGCGGCGCGCTCATCAGCGGCACGCCGGCACGGCGCAGGGCATCGACGCTGGCGAGCAGGTCGTCGGTCAGCAGCGCGATGTGCTGGATACCCTCGCCGTTGAACTTCATCAGGAACTCCTCGATCTGGCCGGTGCTCTTCGAGGCCTCCTCGTTCAGCGGAATGCGGATGCGGCCGTCGGGCGCGGTCATCGCCCGCGAGGTGAGCCCGGTGTACTCGCCCTTGATGTCGAAGTAGCGCAGTTCGCGGAAGTTGAAGATCTTCTCGTAGAAGCCGGCCCAGTAGGCCATGCGGCCGCGGTAGACGTTGTGCGTCAGGTGGTCGATCGTCGTGAAGCCGTGGCCGCGCGGGTGCCGCTCGACGCCGTCGATGAACTCGAAGTCGATGTCGTAGATCGATCGTCCGTCATCGAAGCGGTCGATCAGGTACAGCGGCGCGCCGCCGATGCCCCTGATCGCCGGCAGGCGCAGTTCCATCGGCCCGGTGGGCACGTCCACCGGCTGCGCGCCGAGTTCGAGCGCCCGCGCGTAGGCCCGGTGCGAGTCGCGCACGCGGAAGGCCATCGCGCAGGCCGACGGCCCGTGCTCGGCGGCGAAGTACGCAGCCAGGCTCTTCGGCTCGTTGTTGACGATGAAGTTGATGCCGCCCTGGCGGAACAGGTCGACGTTCTTCGAGCGGTGGCGCGCCACCCGCGTGAAGCCGAGCTTGTGCAGCAGCGGCTCGACCACGCCCGGCTCGGGCGAGGCGAATTCGACGAACTCGAAGCCCATCAACCCCATCGGGTTGTCGAACAGGTCGGCCATCGCGGTTCTCCTCGGCTCGGCGCGCAGTGGCGCAGCATGAAGGACGCTGCGCCGCGTTTCAAGACGGCGACGCCGCGTGCCCGCGCCGCGCGTCGCCGGGCGCCGGGCGGTCAGACCTTGCCGATGAAGTCCCGCTTGCCCAGCTCGACGCCGGCATGGCGCAGGATGTCGTAGGCGGTGGCGGCGTGGAAGAAGAAGTTCGGCAGCACCACGTGCGCCAGGTACGGCAGGCCCGCGTACTCGACCTGCTCGCCGCGGATGGTCAGCGTCACGGTCCGCGCCTCGGCGCCGTCGAACCGCGCCGCGTCGAAGCCCTCGATGAACTCGATCGTGCGCGCGATGCGCGCCTGCAGATCGGCGATCGTCGTCTCGCTGTCCTCCCACTGCGGCGGCTCCTCGCCGGCCAGCCGCGCCGCCGCGCCCTTGGCGAAGTCGCACGCGATGCGCACCTGCCGCAGCAGCGGAAACATGTCGGGCGCCAGCCGCATCGCCAGCAGCACCTCGGGGTCGAACTTCTTCTGCTCGGCGTAGGCGGCGCCCTTGGCGAGGATTGCCGACAGGTTGCCGAGCGTCTTGACGAACACCGGCACGCTGAACGAGTACATCGAAGATTCCACCGTTTCCTCCTATTTCTTGCTGCGCTTGCGCAGCGCCAGCATGGTGCCGCGGCAGTCCTTCGCCCCGCACAGGCAGCGGTACTGCTTCTTCAGCGTCGGCGTGATGCGCTCGTCGATGATCAGCCCGTAGTCGTAGGACAGTTCCTCGCCGGCCCTGATGTCGCGCAGCGCCTCGATGAACACGCGGCCTTCGTCCTCGGTCGTCTCGCAGTTCGGCTCGCAGGAGTGGTTGATCCAGCGCGCGGCGTTGCCGCCGACGTTGGCGTCGATCACCTTCCGGTGGTCGTCGAGGGCGAAGAAGAAGGTGTGGTTGGGATCGTCCGGGTCCGACGGCGGCCGGCGGTCGGCCTCGCGCCAGGAGATCACCTCGCCCTTGTACTCGACGATCCGCTCGCCCTTCTTCAACCTGCGGCCGGCGTAGACGCCGCGGCCGTGGATGCGCGAATTGCGGACGATGATCTTGGGCTTGCGGGCGGTGCTGGTGGCGGCGGGCATGCGTTGACGGATAGGGGTCGTTGCGGGGCGCGCAAGTATGCCCCAAGCGCTTGCCGCGCCAGCCGTCGTCGGCGCCCCACGATCATCGCCATCGCCTGCGCCACCCTGCCGCCGCCGGCGACAGTCGCGCCGGGTCGGGGCGCCGGCGGCCGCAGGTCACAGCCGGCTCCTCAACCCAGGCCGAGCAGGCTCTTCAGCTCATCGAGCGGACGCGCCTTCAGCACGTCGAGCAGGTTGTTGAACTGGTCGGTCCAAAGCGAGAAGCCGGGCACCGGCGCCAGCGGCTCGGCGCGCTCGCCGATCTTCGGGTCGTCGAGCACCTTCGCCTCGCGCGCCAGCAGCACCCAGTCGGTGCTGGAGGCCGAGCGGTCGTCCTCGGGCGCGTCGCTCACCAGCCGGGCGGCGAGGCCGGTGGCCTGCGCGATGTTGGCCAGCACCGGCTTCAGGTCGAGGAAGCGGTTGGAGATGTGCACCGCGATGATGCCGTCGGGCGCGATGTGCCGCGCGTACAGCTCGATCGCCTCGCGGGTGATCAGGTGCACCGGGATCGAGTCGCTGGAAAAGGCGTCGATGGCCAGCACGTCGTAGCCGCGCGCCCCGCCGCGCTTCAGTTCGCGCTCGAGCGACAGCCGCGCGTCGCCGATCTCGAAGTCGAGCGAAGCCTCGGTCGAGCCGAGGTAGGTGAAGTACCGGCCGGCGATGTCGATCACCTGCGGATCGAGCTCGTAGAAGCGCAGCGCGTCGCCGGCGCGGCCGTACGCCGACAGGGTGCCCACGCCGAGGCCGACGAAGCCGAGCTTCACCGGCCCGGCGGCCTGCCTGGCGGCGATGGCGAGGCCGATTCCCGAGCTCCTGGCGTAGTAGGTGCCGGGCTCGAGGCGGTCCTCCGCCCGGGTGAACTGCTCGCCGTGCAGGATCACGCCGTGCAGCAGGCGGCGCACCTGCTGCTCGCCGCTGCCGGTCTCGCGCACGCGCAGCGTGCCGTAGAAGCTGCGCTGCATGACGATCGTCCCTTCCTTGACGAAGTCGACGTACTGCCAGCCCGACCAGCCGATGGCGACAGTGGCCACCAGCGCCGGGCCGAGCAGCATGTGGTCTGCGGTCGGCAGCCAGCCGGACTGTCGTGGCGGCCGATCGCCGCCCGCCGGGCGCAGCGCGCGCCAGGCGAGCCCGCTGGCGAGCAGCGCCAGCGCAAACAGGGCCAGCGGCAGCTCGAAGTAGCCCGGAAAGACGCGCGGGGCGAGCAGTCCCACCGCCATGCCGCCCAGCGCGCCGCCGGCCGACAGCGTCAGGTAGAAGTGGGTCAGGTAGCGAGGCGCCGGCTTGGCGTGCGCCAGTTCGCCGTGGCAGAACATGCAGGCGAAGAACAGGCCGGCGCAGTACAGCGGCACCGCCACGCCGATGTCGAGCACGCCGCGGCTGGCCGACAGGCCCCAGCTCATCGCCACCGCCAGCAGCAGGGTCGGGAACAGCCACCAGCGCCGCTCGTACCAGCCGCGACCGCCGCCGCACCATCGTCGGCCGATCTTCCGCCCTCCGTCGCCAGCTACGGGCTGTGGCTGGCGCTGTCCGCGCTCGGCTCGGCGCTGCTGCTGGCGGCGACCTCGCACATCACGCAGAACATCGCCTCGGTGCCCTTCCTGTGGGTGCTGCCGCTGACGCTGTACCTGCTGACCTTCGTGCTCGCCTTCGAGGGCCGCGGCGGCCGCGGCTGGTACGAGCGGCGCTGGTGGCTGTTCCCGACCCTGCTGCTGGCGGTGGCGATGAGCTGGGGCCTGTCGGCCAGCCGCGGCGTGCTCGACATCGGCGT